>NZ_CAUVXI010000237.1:2005-8387 GCF_963555845.1 Protofrankia sp. Cas8
GCGCCTGCAGGGCCTTGTCCCCGTGCGGCCGCGAGCGGCGGATCGGAGCGGTCAACTGATCAATCGGGACGCCAGTCTCCGGCGCGTCCCATGTTCGTAGGACCTGGTCGATATCGAGACGGCGATCGGAGCCGATCTGGAAGAAATCACGGACCGCGCCGGCCTGCGACCAGCCGACCTGCCATGGAGGAGCACCACGTGTGAAGCTTGACCCCTGGCGGGCAACGCTCCGCAGCGCTGACAGCGACGGAACATCCGGACCGGATGACCGCAGGACTTCGGTGGCGGCGCCGATCCATTCCAGGCCGGCGACGATGTTCTCAGGGTCAACCGCGTCAAGGAAATCGCCGGCCATCCCCGGGCCGAGTCGAGTCGCCGCACGGATGATGTCGTCGGCGAGATCGGCAGTTTCCGCATAGGGGTCGAGGCCCAGGCGGGCCGCTGCCAGGCAGAACTCCTGCTCGTCCTCGTCGGCTCCGGTGACGGCGGCCCATTCGGTGTGCAGCGCCGTCCCGGTGACACCCTGTTCAGCCAGCCGGGTCAGGACGGCGCCGACCACGGCCGCCAGTTCGCGCTCGACCTGGGCTCGTGGAGTTCGCGCGTGGCCATGGCCAAGGTAGCGGATCGGTTGATCGGAAGAGACCTCATGGTCATCCCGCCACAGCAGACGGGTCGAAGAACCCTCCGGGACGATGATGAGATCAGGCCAACGGAAACCGTCGCCTGCCGATCGGAGGCTGTGCCGGAGCAGGCCGTCGTGGGTCGCAGCATCGGGGAACGGACCGTCGAGCGCTCTGTTGGGTCGGGCGTCGGCCGCAAGGGACCACCAGTTGAAGGCGATCCACTCGGCGAGTGGGTACAGCGGGCAGTAGATCGAACGACGAGCGCTACCCGACCCGAGGTCCTCCACCAGGGAGACGTGCCGTGTGCCGACAAGGATCTCCAACCGTGCCCAGGTGGCCCGAAGTTCGGGAGAACGCACGCCGGGCGCAGGCTCCCACTCCCACTGGAAGCGCAGTTCAGATGCTTCCGCCATCAGACCCCCGAAGGCCATTGCGACGGTTGCAGAGGGTAACCCTTGTACTGACCCTGACCCTGATTGACCAGACGGCCCTCGTAGCAGACCCCTTCGCGGCGATGCCAGACATAACGCGGGAAGTCTCCTTCCCACGGTGGACCAACGGTTCCGGCGAGGATCGCACTGCGAAGCCAACCGGTCAGCTCGGCCGGATCAGCCAACGCAGGATCACACTTGGTCGCATCGGCGCGCAACCGCGGCTGCCGTCCGGCGAAGGAAGGCGCCGTCTTGTGTTCCGCACTGCCGACATATGAGACACGCTCCGCGATGCGGGACAGCACAACGCCCTCCGGGGGCGGACTGATCCGGCGGCGGAGGGGACGCTGGCGTCGTGGAGCGCGCACGTCCCAAGTATGACCCATACGTGATCGAAAAAAACAGCCGCGGCTGTCGACTCCCAGGAGGTATCGGTGGCAGGTTCGCAGGATGCGCCGGCGACACACGAGGCTCCGCCGACGTATGAGCGGGCCCGGGCGGAGCTGGAGGATGTCGTCCGCCGGCTGGAGGCCGGCGGCATCACCCTGGAGGAGTCGCTGTCACTGTGGGAACGCGGTGAGGCGCTCGCACGAGCGTGCCAGTCCTTCCTGGACGGTGCCCGCGCCCGCCTCGACGCCGCTCAGTCCGAGGCGGCCCAGTCCGACGCGGGATAGGCCCCCGGGTCAGCCCACATCCCACAGCCGCACGGTCCTGTCGTCGCCGGCGCTGGCCAGGGTGCGACCGTCCGGGGCGAACACCACCGCCTTCACCCAGCCGGTGTGGCCGGTCAGCGGCGGACCGAGCGGACGGGGGGCGGACCGTGCGGTGATGTCCCACAACCGCACCGTCGCGTCCTCGCCGGCACTGGCCAGGGTGCAGCCATCCGCGGCGAACGCCACCGCCCCCACCCGGCCGGTGTGACCGGTCAGCGGCGGACCGAGTACGCGGGGGCTACGGGCGGCGTGGCCGATCAAGGGGGCGAGCAGGCGGGGACGAGGAGCGGTGATGTCCCACAGCCGCACCGTCCTGTCGACGCCGGCGGTGGCCACGGTGCGCCCGTCCGGGGCGAACTCCACCGACCACACGTCGCCGGTGTGGCCGGTCAGCGGCTCACCGAGCGGGCGGGGACGGCGTTCGCTCACGTCCCACAGGCGCACCGGGCCGGTACCGCTGAGGTCAGCACCGGCGCTGGCAAGGATGCGGTTGTCCGGCGAGAACATCACCGACCGCACCGGGCCGATGGAGCCGGCCAGGGGCGGGCCAAACCGGCGGGGAGCGGACCGGTCGGCGACATCCCACAACCGCACCGTCCCGTCCCTGCCCGTGCTGGCCAGAATCCGGCCGTCGGGCAGGAACACCACCGACCACACCCGGTCGGTGTGACCGGTCAACGGCGCACCGAGCGGGCGGAGGCGACGGGCGGTGACGTCCCACAGCCGCACCGTCCGATCGGCGCTCGCGCTGGCCAGAATCGTGCCGTCCGGGGAGAACACCACCGCCTCCACCCGGTCGGTGTGGCCGCTCAGGGGTGGGCCGAACGGACGGGGAGCGGACCGGTCGGCGACATCCCACAACCGCACCATCCGGTCCGCGCCGGCGCTGGCCAGGATGCGGCCGTCCGGGGAGAACGCCACCGAGATCACCCAGCCCGTGTGGCCGGTCAGCCGCTGACCGAGGCTGCGGGGGTCGGGAACGGGCATCGGCTTGCGGGCCGCCGGCTTGCGGGCCGCAGGCTTCTGGGCCGCCGGCTTCTGGACGGTCGGCTTCGGGACGGGCGGCTTCTGGACGGGCGCAGGCTCGGGCATCTTCACCGTCGGGGCCGCCGGGGCAGAAGCCGCGGCAGCCTTCTTGGCGGGGGCTGGCTTTGTGGCAGCGGCCGGTGTGGCCGGTGTGGCCGACCCGCAGTCCCACAGCCGCACGGTCCTGTCGTCGCCGGCGCTGGCCAGCGTGGCGCCGTCCGGGGCGAACGCCACCGACCACACGGTGCCGGTATGGCCGGAAAACGGCTTACCGAGCGGACGGGGGGCGGCGGGATCAGCCACATCCCACAACCGCACCGTCGTGTCGATGCTGGCGGTGGCCAGCCTTCGACCGTCCGGGGCGAACGCCACCGACCGCACCTGGTTGGTGTGGCCGGTCAGGGGATCGCCGAGTGGACGGGGAGCAGCCCGGCCGGTCAGCTTCCACAGGCGCACCGTCTTGTCACTGCCCGCACTGGCCAGGATCGTGCCGTCCGGGGAGAACGCCACCGACAGCACCCGGTTCGTGTGGCCGGTCAGCGGATCGCCGAACAGGCGGGGATCGGACGGGTCGGCCACATCCCACAGCCGCACGGTCTTGTCGTTGCCGGCGCTGGCCAGGATCGCGCCGTCCGGAGAGAACACCACCGAGAACACCGAGTCGGTGTGACCGATCAGCGGCCCACCCATCGGGCGGGGTGCGGTCCGGTCGGCCACATCCCACAACCGCACCGTCTTGTCGTTGACAGCGCTGGCAGTGGCCAATGTGCGGCCGGCCGGGGAGAAGGCCACCGCGAGGACCGCGTCGGTGTGGCCGGTCAGGGGCTGGCCGAGCGGACGGGGGCTGGACGGATCGGCCACATCCCACAACCGCACCCTGCGGTCGGCGCTGCCGCTGGCCAGGATCTCCCCGTCCGGGGCGAACGCCACCGACCGCACCTGGTTGAGATAGCCGGTCAGGGGATCGCCCAGCGGGCGGGGATCGCAGGGGTCGGCCACATCCCACAACCGCACCGTCTTGTCGCCGCCGGCGCTGGCCAATGTGCGGCCGTCCGGGGCGAACGCCACCGAGAACACGGGGCTGGTGTGGCCGGTCAGCGGTCGGTTGAGCGGCCGGGGGCCGGATGCCGGCGCGACCACCTTCGCCGCCGGTGCGGGGGCCTTCGCCGCCAGTGCGGGGGCCACCGTCGGCGCTACCGCCAGGGCCGCCGGTGCGGGGGCCTTCGCCGCCAGTGCGGGGGCCTTGGCGGGCGGTGACACCCGGGCGGGCAACCCGCAGTCCCACAGCCGAACGGTGAAGTCCGCGCCGGAGGTGGCGAGGGTGCGGCCGTCCGGAGCGAACACGACCGCGTTCACGATGCTGGTGTGGCCGGTCAGCGGCTCGCCGAGAGGGCAGGGTGCGGCGGGATCAGCCACGTCCCACAACCACAGCGCCTTGTCATCACCGGCGCTGGCCAGGGTGGCGCCGTCCGGGGAGAACACCACCGACCGTACCCGCCCGGCGTGACCGGTCAGTGGCTCACCGATCGACCTGGGGTCGGACGGATCGGTGACGTCCCACAGCCGCACCATCTTGTCGCCGCCCGCGGTCGCGAGGATCCCGCTGTCCGGCGAGAAGGCCACCGACCACACCTTGGCGGTGTCACCGGCCAACGGCTCACCAAGTGGACGCGGGATGGACCGGTCCCGCACATCCCACAACCGCACCACCACCGAGCCGTCGCCGGTGGAAGCCAGCATCCGACCGTCCGGAGAGAACGCCATCGCGTCCACCCGGTCGGTGGGAACGGACAGCGGTTCTCCGACCGGACGGGGAGCGGACGGGTCGGCCACATCCCACAACCGCACGGTCCTGCCGTTGCCGGCGCTGGCCAGCGTGGCGCCATCCGGAGAGAACGCCACCGCACGCACCCGACCAGCGGGACTGATCAACGGTTCACCGAGCAGGCGGGGAGCGGACGGGTCGGCCACATCCCACAACCGCACCGTTTTGTCGTCACCGGCGCTGGCCAGGATGCGGCCGGCCGGGGCGAACGCCACCGCCCGCACCGGGCCGGCATGGCCGGGCAGCGGCCCACCCAGCCGGCGGGACGCGGACGGGTCGGCCACATCCCACAACCGCACCGTCGTGTCGTTGCCGGCGCTGGCCAGGATCTGCCCGTCCGGGGAGAACGCCACCGAGAACACCGAGCTGAGGTGACCGGTCAGCGCAGGGCCGAGTGTGCGCAGGCCGGGAACCGGCGCCCGCCGGACAGGCTGCGGAGTCCGATTGGCGGGCGCCGGCTGCGGCTGCGGCTGCGGCTGCGGCACTCGAGCGATGGGCGGCGGTGGGTAGTCGGCGGCCTCGCGGATGTCGTCGTCGAGGCGCAGGCCGACGCCGGAACGGGCAGTCCACCGCGGGCCGTAGACGAGGCAGGCAGCGCGGGCAAGATCGAGGGCGAATGCGCGGGCCGACGGCTGGCGTGCGGCCGGTTCCTTGGCCAGCGCCCGCATGACCACCTCCGCGACCTGGGCGGGCACCCCGGCGGGCGGTGCGGGGATGGTGTCGAGATGGTGCCGCAACTGTGCGAGCAGCGGCAGTGTGGGGTCGAACAGCGGCGCCCCGGCGAGCAGTTCGTACAGGAGCACACCGAGCGCGTACAGATCGGTGGCCGGCCCCAATCGGCCTTCGAGGATCTGCTCAGGCGCCATGTACTGGGCCGTCCCGATGATCCGGCTCGCGGTGGCCGCCGACCCGTCGAGGAGTTTCGCGATCCCGAAGTCGGTCACCTTCACCAGGCCGGTGGCGTCGAACAGAATGTTGTCCGGTTTGATGTCGCGGTGCAGCACACCCTGGGAATGTGCACAGGTCAGCGCCTGCGCGACGGCCAGGCCGACCGCGCAGGCGCCCTCGGCCGGTAGGCCTGCCCGCCGACTGGTCAGAGTCCCCCCTGCCAGCAGCTCCATCACGATGAGGCACAGGCCGTCGTCCTCGACGTAGTCGTGGACCCGGACCACATGCGGATGATCAAAACTGGCGAGCAGCCGCGCCTCCGCGGCGAAACCGACAGGGGCGTCATCCTTCGCTGAGGACAACACTTTGATCGCGACATCGCGTTCCAGGTGGCGGTGCCGGCCCGCCAGGACATGCGCGAACCCGCCGGCACCCAGCCCGGCGCCCAGCTCGTAATGGGGTAATGCGGCGGCTATCCGCTCCCGATCAACAACAAACATGCGCAGGTGGCAGCCGGATAACGACGATCCCGGACCATACCAGTACAAACCCGCCCATCATCCCCCCTGCGCACTGCGGTGATTCTAACCATCACCAGCCGGAGTCAGGCTCACACCGACATGGTGGGTGCGGCAGCGCCCGGTGGGACGGGGGTCTGCGGGACGCCGGCCCGCCAGTCCTCGGGAAGTTCGGCGGGGAAGATCCGGCCGCTGCGGGTGAGGATCACGCCGGGGGCGAGTTCGACCTCGTCGCCGGGGTGGAATCGCCGGTCGACCTGGGGAGGCAGCTGTTCCCAGGGCCCCAGCCGCCCCCGCTTGTCGACGGTCCGCATCCGGGAACCGTAGCTGCTGACGTCGCGGACAGGCGTTGCGCGGC
>NZ_CAUVXI010000238.1:0-7830 GCF_963555845.1 Protofrankia sp. Cas8
GCACGAGGCCTGTTCCCATCCCGTCGGCGGTGACGGTGCGCTGCCGGTCACGGAGGACCTTGAGGTTGAAGGGCTTCCCGGCGTCTACCTGGCCGGTCCGGGAAATTTTGTCCGACTTGGAGCAGCCAACCCGGCGCTTACCATCATCGCCATGTCGCGTTGGCTCGGCGATTCGCTTGCTGCTTGAGATGCACGCCACCCGGTAACCCGTAGCGTCCGATCCGGCCCCGGCCACCCCGCCGGCGAGGAGGTTGACAATGTCCAAGCTCGCGATCTTCGGTGGTACGCCGGTCACGGACGAGCCGTTCCCGACCTGGCCAAGCCTTGCGCCCGAGAGCATCGAACGGGCGATGGAGCCCCTTCGCACCGGTCGGGTGAACTACTGGACCGGCGAACTGGGCCAGCGATTCGAGGCGGAGTTGGCCGCGTACCTCGGCGCCGACCACGCCATCACCACGAACAGCGGAACGTCGGCATTACATACCGCGCTGGCCGCGCTGGGCGTCGGACCAGGGGACGAGGTCATCTGCACGCCGTACTCCTTTATCGCCTCGGCCTCCTGCGTGCTGCAGGCGGGTGCACTGCCGGTTTTCGCCGACGTCGACGAGTCGCATACGCTCAGCGCGGCCGACGTCGAGAAGAAGATCACATCTCGTTCCCGAGCGATCATTGTCGTCCATCTCTACGGTGTCGTTGCAGATCTTGATCCGATCATCGATGTCGCCAGGAAACACGGTTTGTTCGTCGTCGAGGACTGTGCGCAGAGCATTGGTGCGACCTACAAGGGGAGGAAGGTCGGCACGGTCGGCGACGTCGGCTGTTTCAGTTTCTGCCAGAGCAAGCATTTCACCACCGGTGGTGAGGGTGGCGCGATCGTCACCGATGACGAGAATCTGAGCTGGGAATGTCGTTCTCTACGGGATCACGGCTATGACGTGGCCAGGCGCATGGGGCTCATGGAGTTCGGACCGGAGTACATCCATCGGCGCGTGGGCTTCAACTACCGGCTCACTGAGATGCAGTCGGCCATCGGAAGTTCTGAACTCGCCCGCCTCGACTCGTGGAACCTTCCCCAGCGTCGCGCCAACGGCCGCCAGCTGACCGAGGCTCTGCGGGACCATCCGCTCGTGATACACGCCCCCGTGGACTCGCAGGAGCGGGAAAATGCGTTCTGGTGGGCGCCCTTCGTGCTCGACTCCGAACGGCTGTCGGTTCCCGTCGCGGAGTTCGCCGCAGCCATGACCGCGGAGGGTGTGCCCTACACGACGGTTCAGCTGTCGGAAATGTATCGGGAGCGCGTCTTCGTCGAGAACAAGGGCTTCGGGAAGCTGAACTACCCGTTTGACGACCCCAATGCCACCCCGATCGACTATTCGAAGACGAACTGCGCCACAGCACGCTGGCTCGCGGCGCGGACGCTCCCGTTCTACACCCACCCCGTCTACACCCAGCGGCATATGGAGCAGTACATCCTTGCCTTCGAGAAGGTGGCGGCTGCTTTCTACACGGAGACTCCGACGGGCGCAGCATGAGTGAGTTCAGGTTCTGAGGCTCCGAGTGCGCGGAAAGGACCAGCGATCGCGCACTCTTCGGCCTGGAGGGCCAAAGGGCGCGTGACGATCGTCAGATCGCGCGCCCGGAGGCCACAGTCCCGGAGCACTACTGGGTCAGCCTCCGCGACCGGTGCGCTTCGGGCCGGTGATGCTGTTGCCGAATTCGTCGATCAGGCCGGCACGGCGTAGCGCGTCCGCGAGCGCACCGGTCGGGACGCTTGATTCCCCACGACGGGGGCGGGGTTGGGCACCACGGGGTTGGGCGCTACCGGGTTGTGTATCGCGGGGCTGGCCACTGCGAGGTTGTGCACTGCGAGGTTGTGCACTGCGAGGTTGGCCACTGCGGGGTTGTGCCGCTGCGCGGGGTTGTGCCGCTGCGCGTGGTTGTCCGCCGCGAGGTGCCCCGCCACGGTCCCGGCGCCCGGCGTTCGGCGGGCCTGCCTGCTCACCGCGGCGCTCGGCGTCGTCATCCAGGCGCAGGGTGAGTGAGATGCGTTTGCGGGGAATGTCGACGTCGAGGACCTTCACCCGCACGATGTCGCCGGACTTCACCACGTCCCGAGGGTCGGCCACGAAGGTCTTCGACATCGCCGAGACGTGCACGAGGCCGTCGGAGTGCACGCCCACGTCGACAAAGGCACCGAACGCGGCGACGTTGGTGACCACCCCTTCCAGCACCATGTCGGGGGTGAGATCGGCGAGGGTGTTGACACCGTCGGCGAAGGTCGCGGTCGCAAACGCCGGGCGCGGGTCACGGCCAGGCTTCTCCAGTTCCGCCACGATGTCGGTGACCGTCGGCAGGCCGAAGGTGTCGTCGACGAAGTCCGTGGGCCGCAGCGCGCGCAACAGCGCGGTGTTGCCGATCAGGGCCGTGAGCTCGCCGGCGGTCGACGTCAGGATGCGCCGGACCACCGGATACGCCTCCGGGTGCACGCTGGAGGCGTCGAGCGGGTCGTCCCCGTCCCGGATGCGCAGGAAGCCGGCGCACTGCTCGAACGCTTTCGGGCCGAGCCGTGGGACGTCGGTGAGGGCCCGGCGCGAGCGGAACGGGCCGTTGGCGTCACGGTGGCGCACGATGTTCTCCGCGAGCCCGCCGCCGATGCCCGAGACTCGGGTCAGCAGCGGGGCGGAGGCGGTGTTGACGTCGACGCCGACGGCGTTCACCGCATCCTCGACGACCGCGTCCAGCGAGCGGGACAGTTTGATCTCGGAGAGGTCATGCTGGTACTGGCCGACCCCGATCGACTTCGGGTCGATCTTGACGAGTTCGGCCAGCGGGTCCTGCAGACGGCGCGCGATCGACACCGCGCCGCGCAGCGACACATCCAGTTCGGGTAGTTCACGGGAGGCATACGCCGAGGCCGAGTAGACCGAGGCGCCGGCCTCGGAGACGACGACCGTGGTGAGCGACAGGTCGGGATGCAGCCTGGCCAGGTCGCTCGCGAGCTTGTCGGTCTCCCGGGACGCGGTGCCGTTGCCGATCGCGATCAGATCGACGCCGTGCTGGGCCGCGAGGCGGGCCAGCACGGCGATCGACTCGTCCCAGCGCCGCCGCGGTTCGTGCGGGTAGATCGTTTCGGTGGCCACGACCTGACCGGTCGCGTCGACGACCGCGACCTTGACACCCGTGCGCAGGCCCGGATCGAGACCCATGGTCACCCGGGCGCCGGCGGGCGCGGCGAGCAGGAGATCGCGCAGGTTGACGGCGAACACCCCCACCGCGGTGTCCTCGGCCGCCTGCCACAGACGCATCCGCAGGTCGATGTCGAGGTGGACGAGGATGCGGGTGCGCCAAGCCCAGCGCACGGTGTCCACCAGCCAGCGGTCGGCCGGGCGGCCCAGGTCGGCGACGGTGAAGCGCTCGGCGATGGTCAGCTCGTAGGCACTCGGCGCGGGGGTCTCCCGCGGTGCGGCCTCCTCGACGGCCTCCTCCGGCTCCAGCGTGAGGTCGAGGATCTCCTCCTTCTCACCGCGGAACAGCGCGAGGATCCGGTGCGAGGGCAGCTTGGTGAACGGCTCGGCGAAGTCGAAGTAGTCGGCGAACTTGGCGCCGGCATCCTGCTTGCCCTCGCGTACCCGGGAGGTGAGCCGGCCCCGCGACCACATCCGCTCGCGCAGGGTCCCGATCAGGTCGGCATCCTCGGCGAACCGCTCGACCAGGATCGCGCGTGCGCCGTCCAGCGCGGCGCTGACGTCGTCGACGCCGCGCTCGGCGTTGACGAACGCTGCCGCGGCCAGCTGCGGGTCGAGGGTCGGATCGTCCAGCAGCGCCTGCGCCAGCGGTTCCAGGCCCGCCTCCCGGGCGATCTGCGCCTTGGTACGCCGTTTGGGCTTGTACGGCAGGTAGATGTCCTCGAGGCGCGCCTTCGAGTCGGCGGCCATGATCTGCGCCTCGAGTGCGTCGTCCAGCTTGCCCTGCGAGCGGATGGACTCGAGGATCGCGGTGCGGCGCTCCTCCAGCTCACGCAGGTACCGCAACCGCTCCTCAAGGGTGCGCAGCTGCGCGTCGTCGAGCACGCCGGTCGCTTCCTTGCGGTAGCGGGCGATGAACGGCACGGTGGCCCCGCCGTCGAGCAGGTCCACGGCCGCGGTCACCTGGCCCTCACGCACGCCGAGCTCCTCGGCGATCCTGCGATGAACCGACGTCGTCACAATCTTGATCCGCCTTCGCGCTGGGGTCCGAAGTCTTCGTGACCAGCTTGCCTGATCGTCAGGCCCGCGTACGCGGCAGGTCGCGCAACGCGCGCAGTAGCTTCTCGTAACCGCGACCGTCGAAAAGATCGACAGGCTGCCAGGGTCGGAGCAGATCGGGGATGTCGCAGACCTCCAACCGCACCGGAATGATGTATGTCGCACCTTCGGGCTGTTCGCTCGCCGTATCGAGCGCGAACCGGATCGTCTTGTGCAGGAAGTCTCTCCTGCTCGTCGCGTTCGCGCTCAGGCACACCAGGACGGCGGCGGACTCCCTGATTACCTTCCTGACCAGCGGCTCCCGCTCCTTACCGGGAGGAATGCCCTCGTCGTCGAGCCAGGGCGCCAGCCCATCATTTCGCAGGCGATCATATAAGGCGCGTACACGTTCCTGATCGTGCTTGGAATAGCATAGAATAATTCGCTCGCTCGCGGGGCTGGACTGCTCGACCGCACGCGCCGGTCTATTGATGATCAATTGTGACCGGTGGTTGTCGATCTCCGCAGTTGGTGGATTATCATGCGTGATGTGGTGACGGCCGGCGATCGAGGTCAGTACGGGATTGGCCGGGTACAGGTCAAGCGCCGCTTCGAGCAGGCGGTGGTAGGGATCGACGACGATGCCGTTGTCCAGCTCGGCGAAAACCTGGTGCCACCAGTGGACGGGTATCGTGCCCTGCCAACCGGGGCGGTATCCTCGCGGATAGCCGATCCGATCCAGCAGCATTCCGGTGGCGCCCTCCGTTCCGGCGATCTTTGCGCAGGTGTCCAGTAGATCCCGGCGCTCGTCGGCCGAGAGCCGTAACTGGATCGGCCGACCAGTCCCGTCGCCCATCCTGAACCTCCGTCCGGTTTCAGGAATCCTATCCGGGCTCCCGGTGCGGTCGCGGCGCCCGGGTCGGGGACGGAT
The DNA here is from genome assembly GCF_963555845.1 of Protofrankia sp. Cas8. Lineage (NCBI taxonomy): Bacteria > Bacillati > Actinomycetota > Actinomycetes > Frankiales > Frankiaceae > Protofrankia > Protofrankia sp. Cas8. The sequence goes on from NZ_CAUVXI010000238.1 coordinate 5,155, forward strand.
GGGGCTGGACGACCGGGGCGGGTGGGGTGGTATCGCGGTGGCGCGAACCCGTAAAAATACGCAGAACTGGCGGCCTGCTGCGGCTACGGTGAAGGTTTCTGGCTCTCCTGACGTCATCGCGGGTGCGATTGCCGAAACCAATGGTTGGCCGGTTATTGCCGGTCGGTAGGTGGTTGGTGGATGTCGCAGGTTGCGTCCACGTGCCAGACTCTGATGTTGGACAGTGAGTCCGTTCCACGAGGGGGCTATGATGATCGATTCAGAAGTGATGCATATTCCCGGCTGGCGCGGCGGCGACGGCAACGGCGCTTATCTCGACAAGACGCTGCGGCACCAGCCCATCGAGCTGTCACTGGACGACAGCGTCAGCGGGAGTACCTTACGTAGTTTATTCGGACGGGCGCTGGGCGCGTCCTTCTTCAGTTGGCTCATATTCGGTTTTCTCTCGCTGTTCGTCTTGGTAACTGGCAGTGAGTCGGCCGCGGCCGGCATCGGGACCCTCGGCGCCATCGTGGCCGGGATCGTGTTCTGGGTGGTCCTGCTGTTGTCGCGGCTCACCGAGCCCATCGCCGAGTGGCGGGTACTGCTGGAGGACAGGACCGCCAGCGCGGAATCCACGTACAGCCAGATCGCCGGCTCCCTGCGCGTCCGCCAGATCCCGCTCGCCCGGACGGTCCGCCGCATGTACACCGGCATCGGCGCCGGGAATGTCAGTAACCGGCTGGTGCTGACCGAGGGGCACTACTCGGCCTACGTGTCGGTGTTCGGCTACGGCACGAGCCTCTATCTCGGGTGGATGATGTGGCGCTCGCGCCGTGGCTACGCCCTGATCGGAAAGTTTCTGGCTGATCTGGTCAACGGGATGCTCGGCAGGATCGATCCGGAGACGATCATGTTGCGTACCGAACGGCCCAGGGCGATGCGCGAGGCCGTCCATGCCGCATGCCGGGAAGGACTCTACGTCGCGATCGAGGGGCAGGACGTGCCCATCGCATTCGGTTTCCCCCACGGCCTGCCGCCGATCGATGCCGCCGGTCCGACCCCGCCGGATCCGCTGGGCCCGGGAAACCTCGACTTCGGCGGGCGGCCGGGCGTCGGCCAACCTCCGTACCCGCAGCCGTACCCGCAGCCAGCCCCGCCGGCACCCGGTGCCGGTGACCAGCCCTGGCCCAGCGGTGACGAACCGCCCTACCAGCCGTGAGTTCGGACGCTGCCGGGCAGGACGGGGTCCTTCGACAGTCCGTCCCGGACGGCACCTGGGCGTGGGTGGGGGTCCGGCTCGCACCGATGACACCCACGGTGGGCTCGGGCCTGTACACCGACCTGGGTGAGCCTCGGCGGCGTGCCGACGCATTCACCGCGGAGGTGGCGTGGGTCAGCGCACAGCAGGAGATCGCCACCGGGCCGGCGCCTGCCGCCCGGCCGCGTTTCGACCTCCGATACCTCAGTGACCCCCGGTCGGCAAGCGTGTCCTGCGCGTTGCTCGGGCGGGTATTCGCTCACAATGACACCGCGGCCACCGACGCGGCGCTCACGTTGCGGGCGCGGTTGGCGGCCGTACCGCGCCATGTCCAAGCCAGGCCGATTCTCGACGCGGCGGAAGTCCAGGGTTGGCTCGCGCCGATCGGGCTGCACCCCGACGGGCTGGTCGAGATACGGAAACGGCTGACCCACAGTCGGTGCAGCCGGCCTGAGCCTGTGGACCCGAATTTCGGGCGCCCGTTCTGCTTCGCCATGTCCGCGTTCATCGGGGGCGACCGTTCCTGGGAACCGCTCTGGCTGGCGCTGGCGCAGCAGCGGCAGCCGACGCTGATCAGTGTCTGCCTCGAACCGTACGCGGTGGGAGACCGGCTCCGATACGAGCTCGCCAAGCTCGCCGGGCAATACGCCGCCCTCGCGAGGGAGATACCGGCCACGCAGTTCAGAGGACGAGTGCCGGCCGATGCCTTCGCGATCGAGGCGCAGCCGCTCTACGCCGAGGCGGTGCGTCGCTACACCGACCGGGCGTATCGCATCCGGGTCTCGGTGGCCTCCGCCGGCCCGCTGGCTCCGGCGTTCGGCGAGCTGCTCGCGGCGACCATCTCGCCGCCGGTGCGCGACGGCGCCTTCGGGGGCGGTGGGGCCGTGGCCCGGCGACCGCCGCCGGAGGACATCAGGCCAGCGTGGGTCAATATCACCACCCTGGGTCGTGAGTGGCTCGACGCGACATACCGGCAGGGCTCGCCGCCGGGTTTGCTCAACGAGCCGGAACGCATCCTGTGCGAATTAGTCGATGTTCCAGAAGCCGCCGTGGCTTTTCGTTTCCCCTACGAGGTCGCCGGTCGTCCACGACTGTTCGACCTTCGCGAGCGGGCGGCCATCGAGGCCGCCGACCGGGCGGCCCGCTCGACGGTCTTCCTGTGTCACGCGGAGGATGACGGCGCGGCGGCGGCCAACCTGTACACCCACCTGCGATCGGACGGATTGCGTGGCCTGTGGCTCGAGGCTGAGAACCTCGGCGCCGGCCAGGACCGGCAAGAGGAGATCAAGAAGGCGATCGAGCGAAGCCGGGCCGTGGTCGTGTGCCTGTCGAGCGCCGTGTCCAGGCCCGGTTCGGTCAACCGGCAGATCGCCTGGGCGCTTGACGTGGCCATGGAACAACCGCAGGGGGCCGTTTTCATGATTCCGGCGCGCCTT
>NZ_CAUVXI010000239.1:0-7820 GCF_963555845.1 Protofrankia sp. Cas8
GGCGGCGTCTACTTCATCCGGATCGAGGACACTGATCAGGCGCGAACTGTGGAGGGCGCGACCGCACAGTTCGACGCGGCCTTCGGCTACTTCGGCGTCAGTTCGGACGAGTCCGACCAGACCGGCGCCTACGGCCCCTACACGCAGTCGGACCGGGCCCGGATCTACCTGACCTACATACGCGAGTTTCTCCGCGCAGGCAAGGCATACCTGTGCTTCGCCACGAAGGAGGAGCTGGGTACGGCCACCGAGGAACAGCGCGCCAAGAAGGTGCCCACCGGCTACTACGGCCGCTGGGCGACCTGGCGCGATGCCGCCGACGAACAGGTACGCGAGCGGCTGGCCGCCGGACAGCCTTACGTCGTGCGGTTCCGGTCGCCGGGCGAGCCGGGCAGGATCACCTTCACCGACCTGGTGCGCGGCCGCCTGGAGGCGGACGCGAACCGCAACGACATCGTCATTCTGAAGAGTTCCGACAGCCTGCTGCGGTTGCCGACCTATCATTTCGCGCATGTCGTGGACGACCATCTGATGCGGGTCACTCATGTGATTCGAGGCGACGAGTGGCTGTCCTCGGTCCCGGTGCACCTGCAACTGTTCGACACGGCGGGCTTCGAGCGCATTCCGTACGCGCACATCGCACCGCTGCTGAAGGTGGACGGCTCGGGAAAGCGGAAACTGTCCAAGCGCAAGGATCCCGAGGCGTCCGTCGAATTTTATATCAAAGCGGGATACCCGGCGCCGAGTGTGCTCTATTACCTCCGCGGGCTGATCAACGGGCGGTTGGCGGAGATGGCGCTGACCGAAGCGCTGACCGCCCCACTGGGTCTGGCCGAGTGCGGCGTGTCCGGCGCGCTGGTGGATCTGGTGAAACTGGAGGACATCGCGGCGGACTACGTCGCGACTCTGCCGAGCCGGGATGTCCTGGACGAGGTGCTGACGTGGGCGGACACCCACGACACCGAACTGGCGCAGGCTGTCCGCGCCGAGCAGGACATCGCCGTGCGGGCCCTGGACATCGAGCGGACAGGCGTGGACAACCCGCGCAAGGACCTGCGCAAGTGGTCGGATTTCCGGCCGATCTACGGCTACTTCTTCACCACCCTGTTCGAGCCGGTGGCCGATCCCGGGGACAGCAGGTTCGGCGGCCTCGCACCCGATGTGGTGCGGCGGCTGTGCGCGGATCTGCTGCGTGTCTACCAGGACCTTTCCGACTCGGACGGCTGGTTCGACCAAATCCGCGTGACGGCCAGGGACAACGACTTCGCGGCAAGCGTCAAGGAGTACAAGAGCGACCCCGGCTCCTACGTCGGATCAATCCGGGAGGCGTCCCAGGTGGTCCGCGTGCTGCTCACCGGCTCCACCCGCAGCCCTGCCCTCCACTTGGTCGCGGGTGCGCTGGGCGAGACCGAGGTGCGCAAGCGGATCGGCGCCGTTCTCGGCCCCAGCTGAACGGGCAGCGGCCCTGCTCACAGCAACGATCGACGCCAGGACGGTGACCAGCAACGATACCTGCCTGTGATTTTTGCGCTACAGCACCGACACCTCCAAACTGCATTCTTGGCCACATGTCGTATCTGCTTCGCCTCGTCCTGCCGGACCGCCCCGGCGCCCTGGGCGCGGTCGCGACCGCGCTGGGCCAGGCTGCCATCGACATCGTCAGCCTGGACGTCGTCGAACGCGGCCCGAACGGCGCCGTGGACGACATCGTCGTCGCGCTCCCGCCGTACGGGCTCGTCGACACCGTCCTGACCGCGGTGCAGTCCGTGCCCGGGGTGAGCGTGGAATCCCTGCGCCCGTACCTGTCCGGCGGTGCCGGCATTCAACATGACCTGGACCTCGTCGAAGCCATGACCTCCCGGCCCGACGAGGCGCTGGCCGTCATGACCGAGTTCGTCGGGGCGGTGTTCCATGCCGACTGGGCCGTGCTGCTGGAGCGGGTCGGGCCCGACGATCTGCGGGTTGTGGAGACCTCCGTGGGCGCCCCGGATCTCGGTGGCGGCGACCTCGCCGTCCCGGAGCGGGTGCGATCCACGCTGTTGTGGCTGCCGCTGGACCGCGCGCAGCGGCTGGACCGCCACGCGGGCTGGCTGCCTCCGCGCTGGACCGCGCTCGACATGGAGCTGGCGGTCGCGCCGGTGGGAGGTCCGGACCGGGCGGTTCTGATCGGACGGCCGGGCGGCCCGGCGTTCCGGGCGTCGGAGGTGCTGCGTCTCGCGCATCTCGCCGGCATCGCCGCGACGATCGCGCACAACAGGGATGTCTCGCTCGCCGCGCAGGGAACGGGTTGACGAGCCGAGTCGGCGTCACCAGCTGGCGATCACCCGCCCGGATCGTCGTCGGCCGGTTGGGCGGGACGGGCGTGCGCGCCGGCGGCCTGCGGCCCGGCGTCGAGCAGCACGGTGAACCCGGCCTCGTCGAGGATCGGGAGTTTCAGCGCCCGCGCCTTGTCGTACTTGCCAGCCCCGGGGTCGGCACCGACGACGACAAAGGTCGTCTTCTTGCTCACCGAGCCGGTGACCTTGCCACCGCGTGCCTGGACCGCCTCGGCGGCGGAGTCGCGGCTCCAGTCGGTGAGAGTCCCCGTGATCACAACGGTGACACCGCGCAGCGGACCCGGCCCGTCGTCCGCGCCGACGTCGGCCAGGCGTGCCCCACCGGAGCGGATCCGTTCGAGGATCTCGCGGTGACGGGGATCAGCGAACCAGTCCGCCACGGCCGCGGCGATGGTCGGGCCGACACCGTCGACGGCAGCGAGAGTTTCGGTGGATGCGGCGGCGAGCGCGTCCACCGACTGCATCTCCCGTGCCAGCGCCCGCGCCGCGCTCGGCCCGACATGGCGGATGGACAGGCCGACCAGCAGCCGCCAGAGCGGTCGACCCCGAGCCTGCTCCACCCCACGCAGAATCTGATCGATCTTCTTCTGGCCGAACCCGCGCAGTCCGTCGAACGACTCGGGGCTCAGGTGGAAGACATCGCCCACGTCGTGCACGCGGCCGGCATCCAGCAGGGCGATCGCGGTCTCATAACCGAGCCCGTCGATGTCCAACGCGCCCCGGGAGGCGAAATGAAAGATCGACTCTCGTAGCTGCGCGGGGCAGGACACCGCGTTCGGGCAGCGGATGTCGACCTCGTCGGTGGGTCGCACCAGTTCGGTGTCGCACTCCGGGCAACGGGTGGGCATGACAAAGGCGCGTTCGGAACCGTCCCGAAGGTCGGCAACCGGACCGACGATCTCCGGGATCACATCGCCGGCCTTGCGGACCACGACGGTGTCGCCGATCAGCACCCCTTTGCGCTCGACCTGGTCGGCGTTGTGCAGGGTGGCGAGCCCGACCGTCGAGCCCGCGACCTTGACCGGCTCGAGGCGGCCGAACGGGGTGACCCGGCCCGTGCGGCCCACGTTGACCTCGATGTCGAGCAGCGTGGTGGTCACCTCCTCCGGCGGATACTTGTAGGCCACCGCCCAGCGTGGCGACTTCGAGGTGGCGCCGAGCCGGCGTTGCAACCCGAACGCGTCGACCTTCACCACCACTCCGTCGATCTCGTGCTCGACGTCGTGACGGTGCTCCCCCCACCGACGGACGAACGCCTCGACCTCGGCGACGCTGCCCACCACCTCGTGGTGATGGGAGACGGGCAGGCCGAGTTCGGCCAGCCGGCTGTATGCCGCGGACTGTGCCTCGACGTCAAGACCCTGGTGGGTACCGAGCCCGTGGACGGTCATGGACAACGGACGCTTGGCGCTGACCCGGGGATCCTTCTGCCGCAGCGAGCCGGCGGCGGCGTTGCGCGGATTGGCGAACGGCTTCTCGCCCGCCGCGACCAGGGTGGCGTTGAGCTCGGCGAACGCCGCCGTGGGGAAGAAAACCTCGCCCCGGACCTCCAGCAGCGCCGGGATACCCGGCCCACGCAGGCGGGTCGGCACCGCCGAGAGGGTGCGGATGTTCGGGGTGACGTCCTCGCCGACCCGCCCGTCGCCGCGGGTGGCCGCCCGGACCAGACAGCCGTCCTCATAGACCAGGTCGACCGCCAGCCCGTCGATCTTCAGCTCGCACAGCCAGGCCTCGACGTCGGTGTCCCGGGTCGCCCGCAGTGCCCAGGCCTCAAGCTCGGCATCGGTGAAGACGTTGTCCAGCGAGAGCATCCGTTCCAGATGCTCGACCGGCGTGAACAGCGTCGTGAAGGAGCCGGCGACCTTCTGGGTCGGCGAGTCCGGGGTGCGCAGCTGCGGGTACCGGGTCTCGATCTCCGCCAGCTCACCCATGAGCTGGTCGTATTCAGCATCGGAGACGGTCGGTGAGTCCAGCACGTAGTAGCGGTAGGCGTGCTCGTCCAGCTCGAGGGCCAGCTGCGCGGCGCGCACCCGTACCTGTGCGGGCAGCTCCTCGACAAGCGAGCCGACGTCATCGACAACCGGATCGGCATCCGGATCGACAACCGGATCGGCATCCGGGCCGGGGGCCGGATCGGCATCCGGGCCGGGGGCCGTCCCGGTCGCGTCCGGACTCGGCGCAGCGGGCGCACTCATGTCGAATCGTCGGCCAGCGCCCGCCCCGCCTCTCGGCAGCGTCGCAGCGCCACCCGTGCGTAGGCGGGTGTCGCACCCGCGAGACCGCAGGTCGGCGTCACCGCGACCACCTCCCGAAGCTGCTCGGACGAGAACCCCAGCCGGCGCCACATCGACCGGACCGGCTCGACGGTACGGCCGACGTCGGACAGTTCGGTGTCCCGCGCCGGCACCACGCCGAGCATCAGCGCGACCCCCGCCTCGACCGCCTCGCCGATCATGTCGTCATCGGCGGGGGTGAGCAGGGTCGCGTCCACGCTCACGAAGGCCGCACCGGCCTGCCGCACCAGCCCGACCGGGGGTGATGCCGTGCAGCAGTGCACCCCGGCCGGCACCGCGACGCCGGCGAGCAGGACACCGGCAAGCAGGTTGCGCAGCCGCTCGGTGGCAACACCCTCCTCGACCGCCGGCAGCGCCCCGAATCCGCTGGGCGTACGGACCTGACCGGCGAGCACCGCCGGCAGACCCGGCTCGTCGAGCTGGACGATCAGGCGGGCACCGGGCAGGACGCTCGCGATCTGCCCGAGGTGGCGGGCGATGCCCTCCGTGAGGGCCTCGGCGATGTCCCGGGCGGCCCCGGCGTCCTTGAGGGCCTTGTGCCCCCGCTGCAACTCGACGGTGGCGGCGAGCGTCCAGGGTCCGGTGACGGCAACCTTGAACGGTCCGGTGTAGCCGGCGGCGACCTCGCCGAGCGCGTCGAGGTCGCGAGCCATCAGATCACGGGTGCGACGCAGGTCGATGCCGGGACGCGGCACCAACCGCCACCCGGACGGCTGCAGGTCGACCGGCATGTCCGCGAGCAGACCCGCGGCACGCCCGATCATGTCGGCGCCGGCGCCGCGGTCCGGCAGCTCAGGCAGGTGCGGCAGGTCGCCAAGCTCGTCGAAGACCAGCCGGCATGCCTCGACCGGGTCCGTCCCCGGCAACGACCCGACCCCGGTCGCCGCCCCGGGCTCCCACAGCCGGGTGCTGACGGGGGTAGCAGCTGACTGTGTCATGAGGTCATGGTCATCGTCATGTGGTCATCCAAATCATGATCGAAACTTCCCGGATGCGAAGGATCAGAAACCAGGCCGGCCGGCACCGCGCGGGCCGGAACCGGACTCGCCGGCACCCAACCGGCGGATATGACCCCCGCCCAGGACCCGATCACCGTCGTAGAGGACGACGGCCTGGCCGGGCGCGGTACCGCGGACCGGTTCGTCCAACCGCACGTGCAGCTCGTCCCCGACGGCCTGCGCCGTGGCCGGGACCGCCCGCCCGTGTGCGCGGACCTGGGCCGTGCACACCACCGGACCCTCGTACGGCCAGACCACCGGGTCTGCGACGAGGCTGTGGACGTCGAGTGCCTCGGCCGGACCGACCGTCACCGTGGCGGTGACGGGCGCGATGTCGAGGACGTACCGCGGCTTGCCGTCGGGCGCGGGCCGGCCCAGGCGCAGACCCCGACGCTGCCCGATGGTGAAGGCGAACGCCCCGTCGTGCTCCCCCACGGTCTCGCCGGTGACGGCGTCCACCACCGGCCCTGGCCGCGATCCCAGCCGTTCACGCAGCCACCGGCCGGTGTCACCGTCGGCAATGAAGCAGATGTCGTGACTGTCGGGCTTGTCCGCAACCGCGAGACCGCGTCGAGCGGCCTCGGCCCGGACCTCGGTCTTCGTCGTGTCCCCCAACGGGAAGATCGCATGCGCGAGCTGCTCGGGACGCAGCGTCCCCAGTACGTAGGACTGGTCCTTGTCCGGATCCACCGAGCGGCGCAGTACCGCGCCGGACAGCTGGGCGTGATGCCCGGTGACCACCGCGTCAAAACCCAGCGCCAACGCCCGGTCCAGAACCGCCGCGAATTTGATCCGCTCGTTGCACCGCACACACGGGTTCGGCGTCCGACCGGCCTCGTAGGCGGTCACGAACTCGTCGATGACGTCCTGTTCGAACCGGTCGGCCAGGTCCCACACGTAGAAGGGGATGCGCAGGACGTCGGCGGCGCGGCGGGCGTCGCGGGCGTCCTCGACGGTGCAGCAGCCACGAGCGCCGGTCCGGTGTGATTCCGGGGATTTCGCCAGCGCCAGGTGCACGCCCGTGACATCGTGGCCGGCGTCGACCGCACGGGCGGCCGCGACCGCCGAGTCGACCCCGCCGGACATGGCCGCGAGTACCCGCATTCCGCTCACCCCCCAGATCGTCCGGACAGGCCGGACAGCGCTCCGGCGCGGCGCGCCCTACCCACCACCGGCATGATCACCCGCACCAGGGCGTCCACATCGGCACGCTCGGAGGTGCGTCCCAGGGAGAAGCGCAGCGAACCGCGGGCGCCGGCCTCGTCCACGCCCATGGCCAGCAGAACGTGTGACGGTCGGGCGACCCCGGCCGAGCAGGCCGAACCGGTCGAGCACTCGATCCCGTGCGCGTCGAGCAGCAGCAACAGTGAGTCGCCCTCGCAGCCGGGAAAGGTCAGATGAGCGATCCCGGGGAGGAGCCCCGGGCCCGGGGGCGCTCCGTTCACCACCGCATCCGGTACCGCGGCGAGCACCCGTGCGACCAGATCGTCACGCAGGGCTGCGAGGCGCTCCGCTTCGGCGGGCCGTTCGCTGACCGCCGTGGTCGCGGCCGCGGCGAACGCCGCGACTCCCGGCGTGTCGAGTGTTCCCGACCGTACATCGCGTTCCTGCCCACCGCCGTGGGTCAACGGTGCCAGGGCCAGACCCCGGCGCACCAGCAGCGCGCCCATGCCGATCGGGCCGCCGAGCTTGTGGGCGCTGACCGTCAGCGCGTCCGCACCGCTGTCCTCGAACGACACCGGGATCGACCCGACCGCCTGGACGGCGTCGGTATGGAACGCGATCCCGTAGCCGTGCGCAACCGCTGCAAGCTCCGCGATCGGCGACACCGTGCCGACCTCGTTGTTCGCCCACATGACGCTGACCAGCGCGACGCTGTCGGGATCACGGGCGATCGCCGCGGCGAGGACGTCGGGGTGCACCATCCCGGTGGCGTCCACGGGCAACAGCTCGACCTGGGCGTCCTGCGCCTCGGCCAGCCAGAACACGGCGTCGAGGATGGCCCGGTGCTCGATCGCGCTGACCAGTACCCGGTGCCGGCGCGGCGCGGCCGCCCGCCGCGCCCAGTACAGACCTTTGATGGCCAGGTTGTCGCTTTCGGTCCCCCCAGCGGTGAAAACGACCTCGGACGGACGGGCGCGCAGTGCCGCGGCGAGCGCCTCGCGCGACTCTTCAACTACTCTGCGCGCACG
>NZ_CAUVXI010000240.1:0-538 GCF_963555845.1 Protofrankia sp. Cas8
GGCCGCGGTGAAATCCCCCAACCGCAGCGACTCCAACTTGATATTGAACGGGCTCGCGGTGCCGAGCCGGGACGGGTCGCCGCCCGAGGCCGCCTTGTAGTCCCGGACGTCGCGCAGCCCACACAACGCCACTGAGGCGGGAAACCCATCCGGTCGCTCGTTGAACCCGGCCCGCAACTGGCGCAGCACGCTGATCAGACTCGCACCGCGCAACGCGTCGATCTCATCGAAAAACAGCACCAACGGCCGCGGGCAGACCCGCGCCCACCCCGCGAGCGCCTCCGCGAGCATGTTCTCGTCAGGGGCCGCCGGCCAAGGCGGCGGCCGCAGCTCTGCCGGCAGGGCGATCTCGGCCCGGCTTCGCATCGCGCGGAGTACGCCGCGCTGCGCCGCGCCGTAGTCGTCGCCGGCAGCCTCGCCGACCTCACACGAAAAATGCAGCGCCGCGTACACGCCGGTGGCGGTCAACGCGTCCGCGAGAGCCCGCAGCGTGGTCGTCTTCCCCGTCTGCCGCGGCGCATGCACCACAAAATAGCCC
>NZ_CAUVXI010000240.1:945-8027 GCF_963555845.1 Protofrankia sp. Cas8
AGCGGATACGGCGACTCCGTGACGGTTGCCGCATCCATTGTGAGGAACCCTTGGTGCATGCTGGACCTCGCCGGACAACGTCCGTTCTCCGTCCGTTTCGGCCGGGCTGCGCAAGACCTGGCCGCCCTGGCACATCCGAGCAATGTCATTGTCATCGTGGACGTTCTGCGGTTCACGACGGCGGTGAGCGTTGCGGTCGGCCGAGGAGCCGCGGTCCTGCCTTTCCGGCACCGAGACGTCGCCGCACAGCTTGGTGCCGATCCGGTCGTGCAGGATGGGCACTTAGAGCGACCGGTAATAGGGACGCGGCGTCGCGGGGCTGGGGCACGCTCCTTGATCCACGCCCCTATTGCCGGGCGCTCTTAGGAAACGAAGACGTCGTGCAGCTGCCGGCGGCCGGCGATGCCGAGCTTGCGGTAGGCGCGGGCCAGGTGGGTTTCCACGGTCTTGATGGTGACGAACAGGCCCTGGGCGATCTGGCTGTTGCTGTTGCCGTGGAGGGCGAGCAGGGCGACGCGACGCTCGGCCGGGGTGAGGGCGTCGATACCGGTGACCGCGGTCCGGCGCGGCCGGACGCCGACGGCGTCCAGTTCGGCGCGGGCGCGCTCGGCCAGCGGCCGGGCGTGCATGCGGTCGGCGAGCGCGAGGCCGTGGCGCAGCGGCTGTCGGCACTCCTCGCGTTGCCCGGTGCGCCGCAGGGCCGCTCCCAGGTCCACCAGAGTGATGGCGTGCTCGAGCGCGGCCGGGGTCTCCCGCAGTATGCCTGCCGCCTCGGTCAACAGGGCAATGTCGGGACGGGAACCGGCGACCAGTCCGGCGACGCGTAATGCGGCACCTACGGCCTGTGCCACGCCGGTCTGTCGGGCCCGCTCGACAGCCTGGCCGGCGAGCTGTCGGGCGTGCGCGTGGTCCCCGAGGTGATAGGCGGCGAGCGCCGCAGTGGTCCGCCACGGTAGCAGGCCGGGATGGTCCACGCCGTAGATCTCGTCGAGATGGCGCCCGGCGGCGCAGGCGTCGGCCAGAGCCGCGGCCGGGTCGTGCTCGGCAAGGGCGAGCCGGGCGCGGGCGTGCCGGACGAGAGCGGCGTCCATAGATCCTGCGGTACCGGGGTCAACATGGTTGGCTTGACCGAGCGCCTCGTGGGCGGCGGCACGGTCGCCGCGTTCGAGGTGCACCACAGCGAGCAGAGAGTAGATCCATCCGTCCGAGGCAGTCCAGCCGGCGGTGTGAGCGGTCTGGGCCGCTTCGAGGTCGGCGAGCGCGGCGGTCAGCGCACCCTGCTGGAAGCGGGACAGCGCCCGGTGGTAGCTGGCGCTGGCCTGAGCAAGCAGGTCGCCCCGCTCACGGGCGGTGGCGAGCGCGGCGTCGGCGGCCGCGTCGGCGGCAGCGAGCTCGCCTGCGATGACCAGGGCATGAACCACGAGCCCGATCAAAGCCGCGGGGCTGTCCGGGCCGAGCAAGGGGTCGTCGGCCAACGCGCGGGCGGCCATGTGGCGGACAGCGGACGCCGGGTCGCCTGCCAGCGCAAGCCGGAGCGTGACATGCGCAAGCAGGGGGGGCCGGCTCGGCGGTCGCCCCTGCCGTGCGGCCCGCAGCACGGGGAGCATCCGCCTGTCGGCGTCGGACACCAGGGAAGGGTGGAACATCGCGATCGCGAGATAGCCGGCCAGCAGGTCTTCCCGGGCCGGGTCGTGCGGGTCGAGCAGGTCGAGGGCTTCCCCGCTGGCCGCCGCGGCCCCTGCGGCGTCGCCCCGCGCGTGGCAGATCTGGGCCAGCATGCCCAGGGCGTCCGCGCGGGTCCGGGCCGGCGCGTCGCGGAGCAGCGCGAGCCCCTCCGACAGCGTCGTGTGCGCGGCCGTGTCGCCGCCGGTCAGCTGGGCGCGGGCCAGCTCGATCAGCAGGGCGCCGCGCTGGTGTGGCGGAGCCGGTTCGGCAAGGGCCCGGTCGAGGAGCCTCGCCGCCGCCGCGGGATCACCCCGCGACAGCGCCGGGCCTGCCGCCTCGCGCAGCACCCGGACGACGGCGGTGTCGCCCTCGGGCGCGGCCACGAGAAGATGGCCGGCCACCCGCTCCGCTCCTTCACCCTCGGCGGCGAGGATGTCGGCGGCACGCCGGTGCGCACGGGTACGGGCGAACGCCGGTTGGTCGGCGTACACCGCGGCCCCGACGAGCGGGTGGACAAACGTCAACGGGTCCCCGGGCCGCAGCAGGTGCGCCGTGGCGAGCGCGTCGGCTGCCCGTTCGGCGGCCATCAGGTCCAGAGCGGCGTGGGCTGCGACACGGCGCAGCGGGGTGCCGTCGCCGAGCACCGCGGCCGAGGCGGCCAGCCGGCCGGCGTCGGCCGGTAGGCGAGCCAGTCGTGCCAGCACCGAGCGCACCACCGTGTCGGGCACCAGGCCTGCGACGGAGGCAGCCGCGGGGGTGTCGGCCACGTTCAAGGATTGCACCAGCTCGCCGACAAGGAAGGGGTTGCCACCGCTGGCGTGGGCGACGGCGGCGACGAGCGCACCGTCCGCTGTCGGCAACGCATGAGTCACCAGCCGGCTGACAGCCTCGGCACTCAGCGGTGCGAGTGTCAGCAGCCGCATCTGCGGAACCATCGCCAGCCGGCGCAACGCCGGCGCGTCGGCCCCGGCCTCACCGTCGCGGACGGCGACGACCAGGACGAGGGGGATCCGGTCGGCCCGGTCGGCCAGCATGGTCAGGAAGCGCAATGACGCGGCATCGGCCCACTGCGCGTCGTCGACGGTCAGCAGCACCGGCCGGACCTCGTCCCCGGCCAGATCCCAGCCCGTCAGGTTCGCGGTCAACCAGCACAGGCCCAGCAGCACCGCCTCCGCGTCCGGCGGTGCGGACGCACCGGCGCCGGTTCCGGTAAACAGCGCGGCGGCGGGCGCGGCCAAGCCGGCGAACAGCCTCGCCCGGTCCGTCTGATCCGCGGCCGCCACCGGCGGCGCGAGCAGGTCAACCGCGACACCCAGGGCGACCTGCCGCTCCAGCTCCCGCCCGCGGCCGGCCAGCACCCGTAACCCGCACGAAGCGCCAAAGCTCTCGGCGACGGCGAGCAGCCTCGTCTTGCCCATCCCCGGCGGCCCCTGCACGACCACCGCGCCGGCGCCGCCCCTGCGGGCCGCACCCACCGCGGCCCGCAGGACCGCCACCTCGTCCGCGCGCTCCAGCAGCGGCTCGCCCCACCTGGAGGCCGTCGGATGCAGCGAATCGACGCCAGCTGGTCCGGACGCCCTGGTGCCCCGAGTGTCCACGGCGTGCCTCCCCGTCCCGGTAGCCCCTCCGGCTGGCCGCGCGCAGCTCCGGGTGGCGGCGAAAAATCAGGGTACTCACCCCGATGCCCACAGGCCCGGCCCCACCGCAGGATGCCCTGGTGACCGATCTCGATCAGCTGCGGCAGCGCCTGGCCGACCTGCTCGCCGGAGCTGGCCCCGCCGGCCAACTCGTGATCTCGGAGACGCTCTTCGGCCCCGCCGACCCCCTGGTCAAAGCCCTGCTCGACACGTACTGCGGCGGCCAGCCGGTCGTCGTCCACGGGGCCGCGCTGGCAGCGCCCGGCGACGGTACGGACGACGTGGTGGTCACCGGCACGACGGACTACCTCAACGTCGACGGCGCGGCGGTCACCGTACGTTTCCGGCCAGCGGGCGCCGGGGTGGCGACGAGGATCCGCGTCGCCCTGCCGGCTACCTGGCGGTTCTCGCAAAGCTTCCCCACACTGCCAATGTCGATCGACTTCCGGGCACCGCTGCACTCCACGCCCAGCCCGCTGCTGGATCTGCTCACGCTGACCGGCGCGGCCTTCGCGCTGTCGACCCACGACCACGTGGACGACGTGCAGGGGGCGTCCCTGCCGGCCGGTCTCGCCTTCGTCGCCCGATTACGGCTGGTCGGGCTCTTCGGCGCGATCGAGCACACGCTCGGTGGCGGGATGGAAGACCTGGTGATCGCCGGTCCCGTCCTGTCCGCGCCGCCGGTGCCCACGACGACGCCGCCGCCGGTGGAGCCCGTCGTGCCCGTCCCGAACCCGACCCCGCTGCCCGGCATCAACCTGACGGCGGCGCTCGATGTGGCGGCCTCCATCGGCCCGATCTCGCTACGGGACGTAACGCTTGCGCTCTACTGCCCGCCGAACGCCGACTGGCTCGCCCAGCACCCGCAACGGCCACCCGCGGTCTTCTTCGGCGGGAAACTGCAGGTGAGCGACAAGCTTGTCGTCGACGTGTGGGCCGCGCTGCCCCCCGGCGGCGACTCCGTGCTGCTCACCGCCGAGCCCGAAGGCGGCGTCAGCGGAATCGACCTCGGCGATCTCGCCGGACTGCTTGGCGGCGACGAGCTGGCCGGCCAGCTCGGCCAGCAACTTGGCAGCGTCGGCCAGGTCACGCTGCGTACTCTGACGCTCGGCCTGTCCGTCGCGTTGCCCGCGCTCGACGACGTTTCGGTCACGGTGGGTCTGGACGGGGTGCGCTGGGCGCCCTTCGGGAACATCCTCGAAATCATCGATCTTGAGGCGATGGTCACGGCGACCAGCCCGCTCTCGGCGGACCGATCGGTTCAGGTGGTCCTCGTGGGCAGGTTCGCGATCGAGGATGTGCCGTTCACGGCCGTGGTCACCCTGCCGGACTTCACCGTCGCGGCCGACATACACGCGCAACCAACCCTTCCCCTGGCCACCCTGATGCGCACCTACCTGCCGGACGTGCCGCCGGTCGGCGACCTGACGGTGGACCGTCTGCTGCTCGCTGCACGCCCGGGTGACTTCTACACCGTGTCGGCCCGGCTGGCCCCGCGGCCGGCGGCGTGGACGCTGGACCTGGGGCCAGAGAAACTGACGGTCAGTGACGTCGGATTGGCGCTCGGCTATACGGCGGGCTCCGGGTTCAGCGGCGCGTTCAGCGGCCGGCTCGCCCTGGCCGGGGTTGACCTCGACGTGGGCTTCCAGGTGCCCGGCCCGTTCGCGCTGCGCGCTGACCTGCCGCGCCTCGGCCTGCGGGCACTCCTCGGCGAGCTCTGCGACCAGCAGATCCCGTGGCCGCCCGGCTTCGACATCGTTCTGGACCATGCGCGGATACGCCTGGACAAGCGCGGCGCCGACCTCGGGCTCATGCTCGGCGCGCAGGTCGAGGGCTTTGGGAGCCTCGCGGTCGACATCCGCCGCGCCGGCACGGGCTGGGGCTTCGCCGCCGGTTTCGCGCTGCCGACCGGTTGGCGGCTCGCGGCGCTGAGCCAGGACCTCGCGCCACTGGACGACGCGTTCCGGTTCACGCGGATGGTGCTGGTCGTCGCCTCGTTCGACGATCCGGCCTTCACCTTCCCCGACCTGTCCGCCTTCGGCGATCCCGCCATCACCACCCCGCGGATCGCCCTGCCCGCGAGTGCCGCACCGGGCGTAAAGGCCGGCGTCAACGTCTTCGCGGAGATGGACGTCGGCGGTGACCGCGGGCTGGAGTTGATTAAGAACAGCCTGCACCTCGACCACGCCACCCTCGACGTCCTGGTGCAGGTCGGTGAGAACCCGGCGAACGTCCTGCTGTCGGCGGGCCTGTCCGGCTCGTTCAACGACAACCTGGCGTTCACCGGCGCGCTGCGTGTGCAACTGGTCGGCGGCTCACCGTCGATCGGCCTGTTCGGCCGGGTGGCGCTGGAGGTGGACGGCCAGCCGCTGGTGTTCACCGCGCAGCTGGACGTCGGCCCGAACGGGGCCCTGCTCGCGGGCACGATGCCGGCGCCCTGGAAGGGAGCGTTCGGCGTCGATGGGCTGACGCTGTCCGACCTCGCCCTGCTCGTCGGTATCAGCTGGGAGCTGATACCAGCAATCGGCATCGCCGCGACCGTCAGCCTCGGCGCCTTCGCAGGCTCGGCGGCGGTGCTGTTCGACGCCACCGTGCCGTCCAGGAGCCTGCTCGCCGGCAGCGTGTCCGACCTCGGTCTCGACGACGTGGTGGCCACCCTGCTCGGCGGCCAGGTCGAGGTGCCAGCCGAGATCGGCCCGGTGCTCAGCGGCTGCCGTCTGGAAGGGGTGCACCTGTTCGACGTGCCGGCCGCCCTCACCGCCGACTTCGACGGCGCCGCGCTCACGCCGGCGATCACGGCGGCGTTCCTCAGCGCCGGCAAGGTCGCCCTGCCCGCCGCGACGTCGGCGCTCCTGACGGTCGCCGAACCGGGGCGGCGTTGGCACCTGACCGACCGGACGGCCCTGCGGCACTACGGGATCGCGCGGCAGGGCGACGTGCTCGCGGTATCGCTCGACGTCCAGATCTACATCGCGCCGGAGCCGACGATGATCGGGCAGCTGGTGTTCCCGCAGGGCTTCCGGCTCGCGGCGAACCTCGCCGCGTTCGGCTTCGGGGGATCTGTCGACGTGGACGTCGACCCCAACGCCGGTATTGCGCTCGACGCGACGATCAAGCCGATCAGTGTTGACCCGATCTTCGCCCTCACCGGCTCGGGCGGCGAGGGTGGCCCGCGGCTGTCGCTCGCCACCTACGACGCCCCGACTGCGGCCATACGCGGGCCCCACTGCCTGGTCTCCGGCGCGGTGACCATGCTCGGTTTCACCCGGGACGTGGACCTGCGGATCAGCCGCGACGGCTTCACGCTGTCGCTGTCGGCATCGCTGTTCGGCACCTTCGATGCCAACGTGACAGCGAGCTGCCCGTTGCGGAACTTCGCCGCCGCTGACCTGAGCGTCGAGGCGACGATGCACAACGACTTCCTGGACCTCGTACGCACCCGCGGGAGCGCCGCGATCCAGAGCGCCGCCGGGGACGCCACGCGCGCCATCGGTGACGCCCAGCGACAGGTGAACAACGCCCAGGCGAACGTCGGCCGCATCCAGGCCCAGATCGACCCGCAGGTGGCCCAGATCCGGCGGGAGCGCGCGCAAGCCGACAACGCCCTACGGAACGCCCAGGCCGACGTGGACTCGATACAGCGTCAGATCGACGGCGAGCAGCGCACCATCAACGGCCTCAACCACGACATCGACGGCCTCAAAGGCCAGCTCTCCTGGTGGAACGCCAGTTGGATCGGACCACAGATCCTGGACAAGGGCAGGCAGCTCGCCCAGCACC
>NZ_CAUVXI010000241.1:0-7599 GCF_963555845.1 Protofrankia sp. Cas8
ATCGACCGGGACATTTCCGCGCGGCCATGAGCGCCGCGAATTGTTCACCGGACAGTAGACCTCCTGTGCGGCTGGAGCCGCCACCGGTCAATAGCCTTCTCGCCGCCCGACCCACTTTCTCCTACCGTCCATCGGGGCCGCCGACGGCGCCCGCGGCATATGCAGCAGCGATCGCGCAGTCGTCGGCCGACCCACTCAGAACGGAGCAGCATGAGCTTTCTCTCGTCCCGACGCGCCCGCTGGGGCGTCGTCGGTGTCGCCGGTGTAGCCGCGGCGACGTTAGCCTTCGTGATGCCGGCGGCGGCTTCGCAGTCGAACCAGGGGCGCCGCGGCTCCCAGGTCGAGGTACAAATACTCGGGTTCAACGACTTCCACGGCAATCTGCGTCCGCCGACCGGTAGCGGCGGGCGGATCGGTGGCGTGGACGCGGGTGGCGCCGTCTATCTCGCGACCTGGTTGAAGAAGCTTCGGGAAGGTAACCCCAACTCCGTCACCGTCTCCGCCGGTGACAATGTCGGCGCCAGCCCGTTGATTTCTGCTCTCTTTCACGACGAGCCGACGATCAACATCTTCAACGAGATGGGCGTCGACATCAGCAGCGTCGGGAACCACGAGTTCGACGAGGGCAAGGACGAACTGCGCCGGTTGCAGCGCGGCGGCTGCAACCCGGTGGACGACTGCCAGCTCGGGTGGTTCGGCGGCGCGGATTTCGAATACCTCGCGGCCAACGTCATCGACGTACATCGGGACCGGCCGCTGTTCAAGCCGTGGACGGTACGGCGATTCCAGGGCGTACCGGTCGGGTTCATCGGAATGACCCTGAAGGACACCCCGACCATCGTCACCGCCGAGGGCGTCAAGGGCCTGCGTTTCGATGACGAGGTGGCTACGGCGAACGCCGCCGCCGCCCAGCTCAAGCAGGCTGGCGTACACACGATCGTGCTTCTCATCCACCAGGGCGGGGCGCAGGCAAGCACCGGTACCTATGACGGCTGCACCGGCCTTTCCGGACCGATCGTCGATATCACCAAGAAGCTGGACCCGGAAATCTCGGCGGTCGTTTCCGGCCACACCCACCAGGCATACAACTGTGTCGTGGACGGTCACCTGGTCACTCAGGCCGCTTCCTTCGGCCGGGCCCTCACCGACATTCACCTGACCATCGACAGGCAGTCGGACACCGTCGTCAGCGCCACCGCCGCAAATCACATTGTGACGCGCGACGTCACTCCTGACCCCGATGTCAGCGAACTCGTGGACGAGTACGGTGCGAAGTCCGCGACTCTGGAAAACAGGGTCATCGGACGCATCACCTCCGACCTCACCCGTACCGCCTCACCGGCTGGCGAAACCCCGATGGGCGATGCCATCGCCGACGCGCAGCTGGCCGCGACGAGCTCCGCGACCACCGGTGGCGCGGTTGCCGCGTTCATGAACCCCGGCGGTGTGCGGGCGGACCTCACCTACGCCCCGTCCGGTGCCGAACAGCCCGGTGAGGTGACCTACGGCGAGGCCTTCACCGTTCAGCCGTTCAACAACCTGCTCACCGCGATGACCATCAGCGGGGACGCCATCAAGCGGGTGCTGGAACAACAGGCTACGACCAACCGGATTCTCCAGCCCGCCGGAATCACCTACAGCTACAGTGCAGGCGCACCCGTCGGCTCGAAGGTGAGCAACGTGGTCATCGGCGGGCAGCCGCTGAACCCCGCGGCCTCCTACCGGATCACTGTCAACAACTTCCTCGCCGGCGGCGGTGACGGGTTCACCGTCTTCACCGAGGGCACCGACAAGGTAAACCAGGGCATCGACCTGGATGCGTTCGCCGCCTACCTGGCTGCCAACTCACCGCTGGCACCGCCGGTCACCAACCGGATCACGCTGGTGCCGTAACAGTCGATCCCCGCGTCCGGTCCTGGTCTGCCTCAGCGGGCACCAGGCCCGGACGCTCTACCGCATGATGATTCGCCCGACCGGCTAGGATCTTGAACCCGGAGGTGGCAGTCCCGTGCGGATCGCGCTCAGCCAGATCGTCGCCGACCTCGACCCGAAGGCGAACCTCGACATCGTCCATGGCCAGGCGCTCCACGCGGCCGAGCAGAACGCGCGGATCGTGGTCTTCCCCGAGGCGACGATGGCCCGCTTCGGAGTGCGGCTGCGACCCGTCGCCGAACCGTTGGACGGCCCCTGGGCCGGCGACGTTCGCCGGATCGCGGCGGAGGCGGGCATCGTGGTCGTCGCCGGGATGTTCACCCCCGCGCCCGACGGGCGTGTCACCAACACGCTGTTGGTCACCGGGCCCGGCGTCGATACAAGCTACGACAAGATCCATCTGTACGACGCGTTCGGCTTCACCGAATCCCGCACGGTCGCCCCCGGATCCCAGGTGGTGACCGTGGACGTCGACGGGGTCCGGATCGGCCTCGCCACCTGCTACGACGTACGCTTCCCCGAGCTGTTCCGCGCCCACGCCGACGCCGGTGCCCTGGTCTGCCTGCTGCCGGCGTCGTGGGGCGCTGGACCGGGTAAGCGTGAGCAGTGGGACCTGCTGATCCGCGCTCGGGCACTCGACGCCACCGTCTGGCTCGCCGCCGTGGGTCAGGCCGATCCGAGCTCGGTCGGTGTCGAGACGTCCGCGACCGCTCCCACCGGCATCGGCTTCAGCGCCGTCGTCGGCCCCGACGGCTCGATCCGTGAGCAGCTCGGCGCCGAACCCGGCATGATCATAGCGGAGCTGGACATCGACGAGGTCACGGCAGTGCGCCAGAAGATCGCGGTCCTTGACAACCGTCGGCTCGGACGGCCCGAGCCACCCGCGTAGGCTTCAGCTGCCCGACACGAACATACGTGGAGCGACCGGCAACAGGGACGCTCTTAGCCCGACTCGTCGGTCCACGGGGCGAGCGCACGCGTTATGAACGTCGGCAGGGCCGCCTCCTCCTTGTCCAGCGTGAGCAGCATCGGTACATAAACCCTGCCCGCCGGGTCGTCGTCCGTGTCGGATTCCGGGTCGCCGATCAGCGTGAAGCCGTGGCGGACGTAGATACCTACCGCGGCCGTGTTGTCGGGCACAACCCATAGTCGGACGCCGATCGCGCCGACTGTTCGGGCCCATTCCACGGCGGCGTCGAGCAGAGCGTCGGCCGCCCCGGTACCGCGCAGGGCCGGCGCGACCCACATCGCGGCCACTTCACGGAACTCCGGCGCCAGCGACGGCTGGTAGACGTCGACCATGCCCATCG
Source organism: Protofrankia sp. Cas8 (assembly GCF_963555845.1). Lineage (NCBI taxonomy): Bacteria > Bacillati > Actinomycetota > Actinomycetes > Frankiales > Frankiaceae > Protofrankia > Protofrankia sp. Cas8. Next base: position 3,243 of record NZ_CAUVXI010000241.1, read on the forward strand.
GTTCGTTGCCCATCGGTTCGTTCCCCCGCTCCAGGAGGAACGTCGCGTGCGCATCACCTGCGGCGTTGCGCCGCGCGCGAGCCCGCCAGTCCGCACGAGGACGGGCGCTCTCATCCGCCAAGGTCTGCCAGAAGGACCCGGGCGCATCGGCCAGCGCCGCCAGGCGGACGCCGCGTAACCGCTCGCCGTCATCGGGCCCGATGCGACCTACGTGGACGGTCAGGAGAAGAGCGCCCGGACGTCGTCCGCGTCGAGACTCGAACCGAACGCGTCGCCATCATCCATGACGCTGGAGAACAATTCGGCTTTCCTGGCCTTCAGCGCCATCACTTTCTCCTCGATGGTGTCCTTGGCGACGAGTCGGTAGACCATGACGTTCTTGGTCTGCCCGATGCGGTGTGTGCGGTCCACCGCCTGCGCCTCGGTTGCGGGGTTCCACCACGGGTCGAGCAGAAAGCAGTAGTCGGCCTCGGTGAGGTTCAGACCGAATCCGCCGGCTTTCAGGCTGACGAGGAACACCGGGGCTGACCCCGTCTTGAACCGTTCGAGCACTGCCGGTCGGTTACGGGTCCTGCCGTCGAGGTAACAGTATTCCACGCCGACGGCGGACAACCGGTCGCGTACCTTACCGAGAAATCTGGTGAACTGGCTGAAGACCAAGGCCCGGTGGCCGCCGTCGATGACGTCGCTGAGCTGCTCGAGCAGGGCGTCGATCTTGGCGCTCGGAATGTCGTCATGACCGTCGTCCACGAGTCCGGCGTGCAGGCTGAGCTGGCGTAGCAGGGTCAACGAACGCAGGATCGTGAAGCGGTTCTTGTTCATGTCCGTCACCAGGCCCAGAACCCTCTCCCGTTCCCGTTGCAGGTGGGTCTGGTACAGCTTCCGGTGCCGCGAATGCAGGTCCACCTCGAGAACCTGTTCCTGCTTCGGTGGAAGTTCAGGCGCGACCTGTTCCTTGGTACGGCGCGTCATCAGCGGTCGGATCCGCCGGCGAAGCTGCGCGAGCAGCTCGGCGTCGTGCTCCTTTTCAATGGGCTGGGCGTAGTAGTCACGAAATCGTGTCGGGCTCGGGAACAGACCGGGCGCGGTGACCGACAGGAGCGACCACAGCTCCATCAGGTTGTTTTCCATCGGGGTCCCGGTGACGGCCAGTTTGAAAGTCGCCGGAAGCAGTCGAGCGCACTGGTACGCCTTTGACTGGTGGTTCTTGACGACCTGGGCCTCGTCGAGAACCAGACCGGACCACGGGAGGTCCGCGTACTTGTCATACTCGAGCCGAAACAACGTGTACGAGGTGACGACCAGGTCTGCGCGTGACACCGCCTGTTCGAGAGGGTCGCCGCGGCGTCGCTCCGTGTCAGAAATCGTCACTGTCCGCAAACCGGGTGCGAACCGTGCCGTTTCCGCGGCCCAGTTCGCCACGACGCTCGTCGGCGCGACGACGAGGAACGGCGCGAGTTCGGGGGCGACCTGCTTCGCGTGGCAGACCAGCGCCAGCGTCTGCAGCGTCTTGCCCAGGCCCATGTCGTCGGCGAGCACCCCACCCAGCTGGTACTGCCACAGAAACGCCAGCCAGCGGAAACCCTCGAGCTGGTACGGCCGCAGCGTCGCCGCGAGCGTCGAAGGCGGCTCATACTGATCCACCGCGCTCAGCGACAGCAGCCCCGTCACCTGTTGGCGCCATGAGTGCGCCTGACGCTCGACCACGCCGAGCTCGGCCAGCTCGTCCCACAGCCCGGCCTGGAACCTGCTGATCCGCAGCTGACCGGCGGGTCGGTCCTGCAGCGCCCGCGCCTCTTCGATCAGCCGCCGCAAAGCCTGCAGCTCGGGCTTGTCCAAACTGAAATAGGCGCCGTCGGCGAGGAGCAGGTGCGACTGGCCCCGACCCAGCGCCAGGAAGACGTCCGCGAACGGCACCTGACGACCTTCCACGGAGATGGTGACCCCGAGGTCGAACCAGTCGGTCTCACCCACCACGTCATCGGTCGACAGGCCGATACGCAGCGAGTCGCCCGCCTCCCGGTAGTCGACAGGCTCGCCGCTGACCTCGACGACAACCCCGGGACGCCCCGCCAGCCACGGAAGCAGCTCCGTCGTCACGCGCATCGTGTCGGTACCGCGCAGCCGCACCCGCGACGGCAGGGTCAGCTCCGGGGTCAGTTCCGCGGTCAGCTCCGGGGTCAGCTCCTCGCCTGCGAGCCCCGGCCCGACGCAGAGCACGGCCGCCGCATCGGGGGGCAGGTCCAGCGCGGCCAGCACATCCCGCTCCTGGCGCGGGTCCCGGAATCCCTCCGGCGCCGCGTCGCGCAACGGTACGCGTATCCGCCGTCCGCCGAGGTCATACTCCCACTCCACGTTGAGGTCGAGGTCGTGGTCATCACCGTAGGCGGCACGCAGCACCAGGGTCGGCGGCACCACCTCCGGCGGTACGAACGACCCGTCACGGGACAGCACCGGGGCCAGCCGGCGCAACCGCGGGTAGAACTCCGTCCGGAACCGGTCCTCCTCGACAGTTGGGACCTCCAGGCTCCGGTTTCCCACGGCCATCCGCTGCAGCGCCGGCGGCACCGGCTCGACGAGACGAGCCAGCCGCACGTGCCAGTCGCGGTGGTCCTCAGACGCCCGGATCTCCGCCCGATCGACGTAGATGACACCGTGGCCGTCGCCGCCGATGAACGAGAACACCGCGGCCTCGGCTTCGGCCGACCCTTCGATGCGAAGCAGGGGTGCGACGATCAAGGATTCCGAGCTCGCGTCGCGCATCACGTCCACACACAGTTCGGCGAGGCCGTAACGGTCCACGTCGCCGAGCTTCTTCCTCGCGTGGACGAACCGGAGGCCGACCGCCGCGGCCGCGTCGAGCATCGGCCAGAGTTGGTGGCTCCCGAATGCGGAAAGGTCGAGCCGCTTCGGCCCGCTGTGAGAGTAGTACGAGTAGTCGTACCGGTCCTGTCGGGCCCTGTACAGGGCGAACATCTCCTGCAGCACCTGGACGTGCGCCGGGGAGAACTCACCGACCTTGTACGACGCATTCAGCTCGTCCCACCCGACGGCGGCGACCCAGCCGTTCTTTCCCGGCTTGACCAGCCGAGCCGTCACCTTCAGGCCCAACTCGGTGGTGGCGGCGCCGGCCGACGGATACGCCGCGAAACTCAGCTCGACGGCCAACGGCGTCGTCCCGCGGCCTGTCCACGGATGGCCGCTCTCGGGGACGGGTGGAGAGTCGAGCAGCTCCCCCAACGACTGGACCCACACCTGCGACGGTGGCGCTCTCACCGGCATCCCATTCCAGCGTCGTGACCACATCGTGCCGTGCGCCGCGGATACTCCTGGCATCCGGATGGCCCCTGACAGCCATCCGCAGACCAGCGGTACCGGACCTTTACCACGGTACCGGGTAGCTGCGACGACGCTCGGATCATGTTCGCGAAGGTAGCAGATTGTGGCAGGACGTCCTGTCGCGGCTACCCGCCAGCTCGAGGAGGACCACAGTCGATGTGCAGGACAAACAACGCCACGGCGTCGCACGCCTAAGATCGCCCGGAATGGAGATCGCCCGCTCCGCCACCATGACGTCGAAGCAGTACTACCCATGTACTACCCATGTACTACACTGGGCTCATGGAACAGGTACCCGTGCGGGTGCTCAATCAGGACACCGCAGGCGTCCTGGCGCGTGTCGAACACGGCGAGACCGTCGAAATCACCCGACACGGCAAGGTGATCGGCCGAATCGTGCCGGCAACCCCCGGGGAACTGGACGACCTGATCGCAGCGGGCAAGGTCGCCCCAGCCACCGTCACCGGCCCGTTCATCGCACCGCAGGGCCCACTGATCAATGGCCTGGAAGCCGGTGCGCTGATCCGACAACTCCGCGACGAGGAACGCTGGTGATCTATCTGGACACCTCCGCGATCGTAAAGCTGATCAGACCCGAGCTAGAGAGCGACGAGCTGACCGAATGGCTCAACTCTCGGCAGACCGAGCATGTGATCACCTCCAAACTCGCCGAAGTCGAAGTCCCACGGGCGTTACGCCGGGAGGAACCGGCACGGCTGGCAGCGGTGCCAAGCGTCCTTGCCCATCTTGACCGCCTCGACATCGACGACGCCATCCGAGCCACCGCGGGCGCCTACCCGTTCCCCCACCTGCGGTCACTGGACGCCATCCACCTGGCCACCGCGGACCAGCTCGTCGCGTCCGGAAAGACGATCAGCGCCTTTGTGACATACGACAAACGCCTGGCCATCACCGCCGGAGAAATCGGCCTGGTCACAGCAGCGCCCGGCGGCGGATTCAACGGCGGCCAGGTCTCGCGGTAGGCGTCGATGTCGCGGACCCCCTGCTGCGCCGTCTA
>NZ_CAUVXI010000242.1:0-7589 GCF_963555845.1 Protofrankia sp. Cas8
GCGTCGCGCACCGCCGGCGGTGACCGCACCGGCCGCCGGCCGGGCGCGGCGCCCACGACCCGGCTGACCGGCGGCCCCCGTCGGCGCCGCCGGCTGCCATACCTGCTCCTCGGTGTGGTGCTGGTGGTGGGTTGTGCCGCCGCCGGCCTGCTCGCGGGGGCGCGGGTGGGGTCGCGACAGCCGGTGCTGGTGCTGGCCCGTCCGGTGATGGTGGGCCAGGTACTGGCGGCGGCGGACCTGCGGGAGGTCCGGATCTCCGCCGAGTCGGTGAACACGATCCCGGCCGGGTCGAAAGACACTGTGCTCGGTCGGCCCGTCGCCTACAGCCTGCCGGCCGGCATGGTGCTGAGTCGGGCGGCGCTGGGTGCCGCGCAGGTGCCCCCCGCAGGTTGGGCGATCGCGGCGGTGGCGCTGAAGGACGGCCAGTTCCCCACGGGTCTCAGCGCCGGGTCGAGGGTCGTGGTGGTGGTCACCGTGGGCACCAGCGCCGTCTCGATCACATCCACCTCGTCGGCTGCGGTGCGTGCATGGGAGGCGACGGTGGTGGCGGTCCAGGCCCGCGACACCAACCAGACGACGGTGGTGTCGCTTCAGCTCGCCGAGGACGACGCCCGCGCGTTGGCGGCGGCGCCGGCGGGGCAGGTCGGCATCGTCACGGTCAACGGAGGGGGCCGGTGACCGCCATATGATCATCACGGTGGGGTCGTTGAAGGGGTCACCGGGCGCGACCACGCTGGCCCTCGCACTGGCGGACCGCTGGCCTACGGGCAGCGAGCCGCTGGTGGTGGAGGCCGACCCCGCCGGCGGTGACCTGGGTGCCCGGTTCGGGCTGGGCGCGGCGCGTGGGCTGGTCACCCTGGCCGCCGCCGGCCGTCGCGGGAGCGGTGAGCCGCGCCCGCTGTCGGATCACAGCCAGCAGCTGCCGGGCGGTTTGGAGGTCATCACGGCGCCCGCCGGCGCGGAGCAGGCCCGCCAGGTCCTCGGTGAGCTCGCCGGTGGCGGGTGGGCGCTGCTGTGGTCCGCGGCGCGCCACGGTGACCGGACTGTGATCGTGGACTGCGGCCGGCTGGACCCGCTGTCCCCGGCGGCGCCGGCGGTGCGGGCCGCGGACGTACTGCTGCTGGTCGTCCGGGCCCGCGACGACGAACTGTCGCAGCTGGCGGCCCGGATGCAGGCCGTGCGGGGCTGGCAGGTGCCCGACTGGTATGTGGTGGTCGCCGGCCAGGCGTACCGGTCGGTGGACTACGGGGTCCGGGAGATCACCCGGGTCCTGGGTTCGCGGGTCCTGGGCCCGCTGCCGTACGACACGGTAGCCGCCGGTGTGCTGGCGGGCCGTCGACACACCCGCCATGGCATCAGCCGGTCGCGGCTCGGCCGGACCGCGACGGGTCTGGCCGCCTACCTCGCCGGTAGCGCTGCCGCGCCGGCGGCTCCCGCGGTGCCGGTGCCGGTGCCGCTGCCGCTGCCGCTGCCGCCAGTGCCCGCCCCCGACGCCGGTACCGGGTGGCTGCCGACCCGGATGGGAGCACCGTGACTCTGTCACCCTGGAACAACCCCGACCACAGTGCGAGGACCGGCAACGGCGCGGGCTGGCCGGGCACCCAGACGTTGTGGAGCGGCGGGCCGGCCGCGCCGACGGATCTTCCTGGGCGCGCGACCGGGTCGGCCGCGCAGGCGCTGCGGGTCCGGCTCCGCGATGGTCTGCGGGCGGCGCTCGCCGCCAGGTTGCGGGCCGATGAGGACGCTGGCGCGCCACCGTTGAGTGGCCCAGCCCGCGAGCCGTTCGCGCGGGCCGTCCTGGTCGATCTCGCCGAAGCGCACACCACCGCCGAGCTTGCGCGCGGCGCCCCGGTGCTGTCGCCTGACGACGAGCAGCGTCTGATCATCGAGGTGCTCGCCGACGTCCTGGGTCTGGGCGGGCTAGAACCGTTGCTGGCCGACCCGTCCATCGAAAACATCAACATCAACGGTGATCGTGTGTTCGTGCGCCGGGCTGATGGCAGCCGGATGCGGCTGGCCCCGATCACCGGTTCGGACAGCGAACTGATCGATCTGATCCGGGACCTGGCCGCGCACGCCGGGGTGGAGGAACGCCGCTGGGACCGCGGCGCGCCCATGGTGACCTTTCACCTGCCGGACAAGAGCCGGGTGTTCGCGGTCATGGCGGTCACCCAGCGGCCGTCGGTGTCGATCCGCCGGCATCGGTTGCGCGATGCGACCCTCGCCGGCCTGCGCGCGAACGGCACGATCGACGCGGGGCTGGAGGCGTTGCTCGCCGCCGTCGTGCACGCGCGGAAGAACATCGTGGTCGCCGGTGGTACCGCGATCGGGAAGACCACGATGCTGCTCGCGTTGGCCCACCAGATTCCCCCCACCGAGCGGCTGGTGACGGTCGAGGACGTCTACGAACTCGGCCTGGACGAAGACGACCACGCCCATCCCGACGTCGTCGCCATGCAGGTGCGGGAACCCAACACCGAGGGCGAAGGCGCGGTCTCCGCATCCGACCTGGTCCGCGCCGCGCTGCGGATGTCCCCGGACCGGGTGATCGTCGGAGAGGTCCGGGGGCCGGAGGTCATTCCGATGCTCAACGCGATGAGCCAGGGCAACGACGGCTCCATGACCACGCTGCACACCTCGACCAGCCGCGGGGTGTTCACCCGGCTGGCCAGCTATGCCGTGCAGGGACCTGAACGGCTGCCGGTGGAGGCCACGAACCTGCTGATCGCCTCGGCGATCCACCTGGTGGTGCACCTGGCCGAGCCACGCGGTGAGCGAGGCCGGCGCGTCGTGTCCTCGGTGCGTGAGGTCGTGGACGCCGACGACCGACAGGTGATCACCAACGAGTTGTACCGGCCGGGGCATGACCGCCGTGCCCAGCCCGCCGTGCCGCCGACCGCCGAGTTGCTCGACGACCTGATCGACGTCGGTTTCGACCCGGACCTGCTGGCCCGGGGGTGGTGGGGGTGACCGGCCTGTTCGGGCTGCTCGGCGTCGGTGTCGGCGCCGGGCTGCTACTCATCGTCTACGGCTGGCGGGGCGTGCCCGTCGACGCCGTCCGCCCACCGCGGCGGCGCGTCCTGCCCTGGCACGGCGACCCGCACATTGGGCGGCGTGCCGCCGCCGCGGTCGCCGCCGGCATCGTGGCGGGCGCGGTGACCGGCTGGATCGTCGGCGGGCTGCTCATCGCCCTGGCGGTCCTCGGCATCCCGCGGATCCTGGGCACCGACCATGAGCAGATCCGTCACGTTGCCCGCACCCAGGCGATCGCGGTGTGGGCCGAGCAGTTGCGCGACACTCTCGCCGCCGCGGCCGGATTGGAGCAGGCGATCCTGGCGACCGCGTCCGCCGCCCCGGCGGCGATCCGTCCCGAGGTCACTCTGCTGGCAGCCCGGATCGACCGTCGCGAACGGGTCGGTCCGGCCCTGTACGGCCTGGCCGAGGACCTGGACGATCCGCTGGCCGACCTCGTGATCGGCGCATTGATCCTCGCGACCCGGCACCAGGCCCGCCAGCTGTCCGGGCTGCTCGGTCAGCTCGCCGCGACGGCCCGCGCCCAGGTCGACATGCTCGGGCGGATCGAGGTCGGCCGGGCGAGAATGCGGACCACGATGCGCGTCGTCGTCGCGACGTCCCTCGTCTTCGCCGGCGGGCTGGTGGTCTTCAACCGGGACTTCCTCGCCCCCTACAACACCGCCGTCGGTCAGCTGGTCCTCCTCGCCGTCGGGGCGATCTTCACCGCGGGGTTCGTCTGGCTGACACGCATGTCGACGATCAGAAAGCCCGTCCGTTTCCTTCAGAACGACGATCTGCCTCCAGCCGACGCGGCGTCTGGAGCCGGTGGACGGCGGGGCGGCCGATGAGCATGCTGATGATGGCGCTGGCCGCCGGAGTCGGCGTGGGTCTGTGGGCGCTGGCGGTGTGGCTGGTCCCACCCCGTCCGTCGCTGGACGAGGTGCTGGCCCGGCTCGACCCGGCTCCAGCGCCGGCGAGCCCGGCGACGACGACGCCGGCTGCGGAGGACGGGTGGGCGAGCCACGCGGGTCGTCCCTTCGTCGGTCTGCTGCGCGCCGCCGGCCTGCCGACCGAGGTGCTGCGCCGGGACCTGGCGGTCCTGGGTCGCGGTGTCGACGCGCACCTGGCCGAGAAAGCCACCGCGGCGCTGGCTGGTCTGCTGTTCCCGTCGGTGGTAGGGGTGGCGTTCGCGGTCGGCGGCCGGCCGTTCCCGTGGGTGATGCCCGCCGCCGTCGCGGTCCTGTGCGGCGTCGCCGGGTTCCTGCTGCCCGACCTCAGCGTGGCGGCGGAGGCCGCGCGCAGCCGGGCGGCGTTCCGCCACGCGCTGGCGGCCTACCTGTCCTTGATCCAAGTGCTGCTCGCCGGCGGGGCGGGGGTGGAAAGCGCGCTGACGGACGCGGCGGGGATCGGTCAGGGTTGGCCGTTCGTGGCGCTGCGCCGAGCGCTGGCGACCGCCCGGGAAACCCGCGTCACCCCGTGGCGCGCGCTGGGGCAGCTCGGCGCCGACATCCAGGTCGTCGAGCTGGTGGAGCTCGCGGACGCGGTCGCGCTCGCCGGCACCGAGGGGGCCCGTGTCCGTCAGTCGCTGGACGCGAAAGCCGCCGCGCTGCGGGTCCGCCAGGCTCAGGACGCGGAGGCCGAGGCCAACGCCGCGACGGAGCGGATGAGTATTCCCGGCGTTCTGATCGCGATCGGTTTCATTCTGTTTGTGTTCTATCCCGCCCTCACGCAAATCACCCGTTCGCTGTAGCTGTCTCGACTGTCGGAGGAACCGTGTTCAGCCCACTCCGCACCTGGTGGTCACGGATCTACCACCGTTACCGGCACATGGCACCGGCGGAACGCGACCGGGGCAGCACCACCGAACAGGTCATCTGGATCGCGTTCCTCGCCGCGCTCGCCCTCACCGTCATCGGGATTTTCGGGCCGGAAATCCTGAGCGCCGCCAAACGCATCGCCTTCCAATAACCGGCATGGCAGCGTCCACCCGTCCGGCTCACGACCCGCGCCGATGGGAAGGATGCCGGTGAACATGTCAACTCGCCGACCTACTTGTCAACGGCGTGTCAAACGACCACCGATCTGTCGACGGCGGAACGCAGGAAATGGACATGCCATGACGAATTCTGGTGGCGCCATGAGTACGGGATCAAGCGTGAGGCCAGGAGATGACAACTGCCCCGATCTCCAGGGAGGTTCGACGCCGTTTCGATGGACAGAAACACCCGCAGCAGGGACGGCATCTGCACCGGCCTCCCTACACCGATGTGGGGAAGCCGATGCAGATGTCCCACGGCCGGTCTCCGTGTGCAGCGCGGGTCCACGCGCCGCTCCCGGGTCCACGGACCCCGTCCGACGCGGGCCAGAACAGGATCAACAGGGCGGCCGACAGGCCACCGTGACGAGCGCCGAGCGAGGACATGACGGCTATCCCGGCTCGTGGGACAGCAGGTCGCCGTCGGCATGGGCAGGTTCCCCGCGCACGAGAGGACATCGCCGCTGGCAGGCCTACAGCTGGCCCGGCACCCACCTGCCCGGATCTCCAGGCCCGGCCGGTCAGGACAGCCGCGGCACACCGCGACATCCACTCCACACGCCGGGCAGGCGACCGCACCCGCGGCAACGGTGTCGACCGGGCGGACCGGCGCCTGAGCCCGCCGGTCGGCGCCGGGACGAGGGCGCGCTGACCGTCGAGATGATTTTCGTGTTGCCGGTGCTGTTCACGATCGTGTTGCTGCTGGCGCAGGTCACGATCTGGGCGCACGCCACCCACGTCGCTCAGGCAACCGCAGCCCGTGCGCTGGCCGCGGCCCGCGCCGATGGTGGCAGCGCCGCCGCCGGCCAGGCCCAAGCCGACGCCACCCTCGACCAGCTCGGCCGAGCCACCCTCACCGACCCGCAGATCACGGTCACCCGTGACGCCGCCCGCGCGAACGTCGGTGTCCACGGCACCGCCGCCAGTGTCGTGCCGGGACTGCATCTCGGGGTCCACGCCGACGCGGCCGGCCCGGTCGAACGGCGGGCCACAGTCCCATGACACCCACCGTCGCGCCAGCCGTATCCCGTGGCCATGACCGGGATCAGGACCGCGGCTCAGCCACCGCCGAACTGGTGCTGATCCTGCCGGCGTTGCTGCTCATGCTGCTGTTCCTCGTCCTGTGCTACCGGGTGTCGGATGCGAAGCTGCGGATCGCCGACGTCGCCCACCAGGCCGCCCGCGCCGCCTCGATCGCCGGCACCCCCGGCCAAGCCGTCACCGACGCCCGTGCCACCGCGCAGACCGCCCTGGCCGACGCCGGGGTCACCTGCGAGAACCTGACGGTCCACACCGACACCGCCGGGCTGACGCCGGGCGCGCTGGTACGGGTGACGCTGTCCTGCACCGTCGGACTGGGCGATCTCGCGATGCTCGGGGTGCCCGGAACAGCGACGTTGCACGCCAGCTCCACCTCGCCGGTGGACGAGTTCGGTGACCAGCTCGGAGCGACGCTGTGACGCGCCGGCTACCCGGCCGCCGCCACGGCGGCCGGGACGCGGGCACCGTCACCGTGTTCGTCGTCGTGTTGTTCGCCGCGTTCGTGATGTTCGGCGGCCTCATCCTCGACGGCGGCGGCGCGTTGGCGGACAAGACCAGCGCGATGGGCGTCGCGCAGGAAGCCGCCCGCGCCGGCGCGCAGCAGCTCGACCTGACCGCGTTCCGCCAGACCGGCACGGTTCGTCTGCTGCACGACCCCGCGGTCGCCGCCGCCCAGTCCTCCCTCACCCAGGCCGGCGCGACCGGCATCACGACCGTGGACGCCACCACGGTGACCGTGACGGTCACCGTGGTGCACCACACCCAGCTGCTGGGCATCGTCGGACTCGACGCGCTCACGGTCAGCGGGACCGGCAGCGCCCGACCCGCGCCGCCCCCGGGCGGGGCGGTCCCATGAGCCCCCGATCCGCCCCCTACCGGCCCCGGCCTACCTGGGGCCGGCTCGCCGCGGCCGGCCGGGCTCTCGGCCGTCTCCTGCGCGCGCTGGTTGCCCTGGTCGCGCTGGTCGTCCTGGTGGGTGGGCTGCCGTGGGGACTGTGGCATTTCATCGGCTGGCCGCTGCCCCACCACCTGCCGTCGTTCGACGCGATCGAGGGGCGGCTGGCCGCGCCGATGGACGACAGCCTGCTGCTGGACATCCTCGCCTGCCTGCTCTGGCCGCTGTGGTTCGCCTTCACCGCCTCGGTCGTCCTCGCCGTGCCCGACGTCGTGCGCGACGCTCGCTGGCCGGCGCACGCCCCTCCGATGCCCACCGGCGGCATGCGCGGCGTGGCCACGTTCCTGCTCGGCGCCGTGATCCTCACCGCTCTCGGCTCCCGCGTCACCCCCGCACCGAGCGGCGGGCCTGTCGCCGCGACGGTCGTCGCCACCGGCCCCGTCACCCCACGCCTGGTCCCGGTCGCCGACACGACCCGACCAGGCGTCGTGCTACCGGCAGCGGCACCGGGCACCGCCGTGGTGGCGCTGCCGCACGACGGCATCTACGACAGCCTCTGGCGCATCGCGGCCCGCAGCCTCGGGAACGGGGCCCGCTGGCCGG
>NZ_CAUVXI010000243.1:0-7522 GCF_963555845.1 Protofrankia sp. Cas8
ATGTACAGGTAGGCCTTGGTGTCGACACCGACCCGCCCGGGTGCGGTGAGCAGCAGCGGGAGGTAGGCGATCGCGGCCAGCAGCGACGCGGGCCACGACGGCAGCCACCGGCGTCGCAGCGGCGACGGCTCGCCGCCGGCGCCCGGGCGGCCGGCGAGCCGGCGGGAGAGAACTCGCCGCGGATGTGCCGATGGTGCGGTCAGGGTCACCGGTCCAGCCCAATCGTCCTGGTTCGGCTCCCGGTCGCTGGTGCGGCAGGGAGGAAGACGGCAGCACGCCGCGGGCCTGGCCCCCAGGGCCTGCGGTGATCGCGAAGCGTGTCCGAAGCATCCTAATCCGACCCGCGACGCGTCCGAGCAGCGATGATCGCACGCTCACCGGGTGGCGGTGCGCCGGGCGTCAGCCCAGACCAGCAGTCCCGTGCCTGCGGCCAGCACCGCATGCAGCGCGAGTTCCAGCCGGGCGGTCGCCACCGAGGCGCCGCCGACCCACCAGACGCCCGCAACGGCGAGGGCCGTCGCGGCCGCGAGCACCACCAGGACGCCGCGCGCGCCGACGGCCAGCAGGTAGTGGGTGAACAGGACGGTTGCCCCGAGGCAGGTCATGGCTGCGGCCAGCGGTGCGAGGGAGCCTGCGGCCGCGGTCAGCCGTGGGCCGAAGGCCAGTGCCAGTCCACCCGCCGGAGCGAGCAGGGCGACCAGGAGGAGCCCGATGGCCGGCACCGCGAGCATCGCCAGGGTCGCGCCCAGCTGGTGCAGCGCGTGCTCACCGCGGTGGCGGCGGCTCGCGGTCTCGGGCAGCAGAAAGCCCCCCAGGACGACCGCGGCGAAGACCAGCGCCTTGCACGCGACGGACACCGCCGCGTACGAGCCGGCGTCGACGGAGCGGTGTGCGCCGATCGCCAGCACGTCGATGTTCTGGAGCACGCCCAGCAGGACCAGGGCGCTCAGCGCGGCGCCGACCTCGACGGCCAGCCGGTTCGGCGCCATCGCGGGCGCGGTGCTGGCGGACAGGTTGGCGGCGGGCGGGTTGGCGGCGGGCGGGTTGGCGCGCGCCGCAGCGCGGCCGGCGTGGGAGCCCAGGATCGTGCGCCCGTGCCCGAGCCCGACCAGTACACCGAGCAGGATCGCCAGGCAGACGCCATCGGCTCCGAGACCCGCCAGCACCAGCCCGACCGCGAGGGCGCCCCGAACCAGGCCCTCCAGCAGCAGGTTGGCCGCGAGGCCGGCGTACCTGTGGGTGGACTGCAGCAACCCGCGGTCCACGCAGAGCAGGCACCAGGCGGCGCCCGCGGTGAGCATCTCGGCGACACCGCCGGGACCCGGCAGGGACAGCGCCGTGGCGATGACACCCCGCAGCAGGAGAGCTGCGATACCGGTCAACACGACCAGGACGACACCGCCACGCCGGACCCGCGCAATCCATTGGTCGATCATCGCGGCCTCACCCGTCTGCTGCCAGGGCGTCACCTTGCGGACGACGCCGACGAGCAGGGCGCTGCCGGGCATGGACACCACGAAGAACAGCGCCAGCAACTGGGCCAGGGCCCCGTAGGCGGTGGTGGACAGATGCCGGGCGAGCACCAGCGTGACGAGCAGGTTCGCGAGGTTGGCGGCGAGGGCGGCAACGGCCAGTGGGGACGCACCGCGGATCGCCCCCCGCAGGGCGTGCCGGGGTGGGGCCGCTACCGCGAGCGGGGCCGCTACCGCGAGCGGGGCCGGCACCGGTGCCGCCGGGGATCGGGCGGGCCTTGCACCGACCGGGCCGCGCTCGGGTGGGCACGGGCGCCGGGCAACCGGGACCGCATCCACCGTGCCCGGACGGCTGGCCGTTGTGTCCTCCCACCATGTCACGACGGCAACATTCCCATTACTAATTGTAACAAGCATGTAGCTGGCCATCTGGGGCCGGCCATGGCGGACTCCGGCCGGCCGGGCCAAAGGTGGCGCGATCACCGTTGTCGCCGGGACGTCTCAGGTGGTCCCGGTGCCCTTTTCGGTCACGAAGATCGCGGTGGATGGAAACAGGCGGCCACGCACCGGCCCCCACTGGCCCCAGACCCGGTCGTGCCCTGCCGGCCACTCCGGTTCGATCAGGTCCAACACGGTCAGACCGGCGGCCACCAGCTCCCGGACGCGGTCACCGACGGTACGGTGGGTCTCGGCGTAACTCGTCCGGCCGGCCCAGTCCCGCTCGACGTATGCCCGCCGGTCGAAGTAGCTGCGGACCACGGTCAGACCCTCCCTGCCCGGATGATCGGGAAAGGACCAGATCATCGGGTGTGTGGTGGAGAAGACCCAGCGCCCGCCGGGACGCAGCACCCGGGCGACCTCACGCATGACGGCCGCGCTGTCCGCGACGAAGGGGATCGCGCCAAAGGCCGAGCAGGCCAGGTCCACACTTGCGGCGGCCAGCGGCAGCCGGGTGGCGTCGGCCTGTACCAGGGCGACGTCCACACCGGTGGCCACCGACAGCGTCCGGGCGTGCCGCAGCTGGCCTGCGGACAGGTCCAGCGCGACCACGTCCGCACCACGGGTGACCAGCCAGCGGGCACACTGCGCGCCGCCGCACCCGATCTCCAGCACGGTCCGGCCGCGGACGTCGCCGAGCAGGTGCGCGTCGGCCTCCCGCAGACCCTCGGGGCACCACAGGAAGTCCGTGTCACCGAGAAAGGCACCATGCTCGGCCTGGTAGTCGTCGGCGGTGGCGTCCCAGTAGCCGCGGTTGGCCCATCGGGCGCTGTCGTCGTCGACGTCGCTGTACCCGAACTCGGCGGGGTGATACCCGCCCGGCGGGTACTGCGGCAGGACGGGCCGGGGCGCGTCCGGTCTGGCGGGTTCTGGTCCGTTCACGGCATCGATCCTCGCAGTGTCCGCTGGGCATCCAATCGGGGGTGGGTCGTCCGCCGCGTGCGTCATCCCGTTCCGATGATGTGACATGGTCGCGGTCCCATCGGGTTCGCGGGTCGTCTCCGGCGCGGTTTACCCCGACGCGGGACGAGGTTGACCCGCCATGGCGTTGACCACCCTGGACAACGATCCCTAGACTTGGGTCTGGCACGAGAGTCTGTGGATCTCAGACCTAGTAGATCCGCTCGAGCGTCGCTATCGGTACCGACAGTGTTCGTTTTGCACGGTCCCTGTCCCTCCGTCCCGGCGGTTCGATCCGGCCCCTCGTGCATTCGACGAACCCTGTAGCCGGAGCCGACCCCTTGACGAGCACCACCGACGTACGACCCGTGGAGACCGTGACCACACCGCCCACCCCGACCACCCCGCAGGTCGCGGTCAACGACATCGGCTCGGCTGAGGACTTCCTCGCCGCCGTCGATAAAACGATCAAATTCTTCAACGACGGTGACATCGTCGACGGAACCATCGTCAAGGTGGACCGCGATGAGGTGCTCCTCGACATCGGTTACAAGACCGAAGGCGTGATCCCCTCGCGGGAGCTTTCGATCAAGCACGATGTCGACCCGCACGAGGTCGTGACGGTCGGTGATCACGTAGAGGCCCTTGTTCTCCAGAAGGAGGACAAGGAGGGCCGTCTCATCCTGTCCAAGAAGCGCGCGCAGTACGAGCGCGCCTGGGGCACGATCGAGAAGCTCAAGGAGGAGGACGGCGTCGTCAACGGCACCGTCATCGAGGTCGTCAAGGGCGGTCTCATCCTTGACATCGGGCTACGGGGCTTCCTGCCTGCGTCGTTGGTGGAGATGCGCCGGGTGCGCGATCTGCAGCCCTACGTCGGCCGCGAACTCGAAGCCAAGATCATTGAGCTGGACAAGAACCGGAACAACGTGGTTCTGTCCCGGCGTGCGTGGCTGGAGCAGACCCAGAGCGAGGTCCGGTCGGAGTTCCTCGCGCAGCTGGCCAAGGGCCAGATCCGCAAGGGCGTCGTCAGCTCCATCGTCAACTTCGGGGCGTTCGTCGACCTTGGTGGTGTCGACGGTCTGGTGCACGTGTCCGAGCTCTCCTGGAAGCACATCGACCACCCCTCGGAGGTCGTGGAGGTCGGCCAGGAGGTCACGGTCGAGGTCCTCGACGTCGACCTGGAGCGCGAGCGGGTGTCGCTGTCGCTCAAGGCCACGCAGGAAGACCCGTGGCGTCAGTTCGCCCGTACCCACGCGATCGGTCAGGTCGTCCCGGGTCGGGTCACCAAGCTCGTGCCCTTCGGCGCGTTCGTCCGGGTGGACGAGGGCATCGAGGGTCTGGTGCACATCTCCGAGCTGGCCGAACGGCACGTGGAGATCCCCGAGCAGGTCGTGAACGTCGGCGACGAGATCCTCGTCAAGGTCATCGACATCGACCTCGACCGGCGCCGGATCAGCCTCTCCCTCAAGCAGGCGAACGACTCCAGCGCCCTTGTCGGCGAAGGCGAGGCGTTCGACCCGTCCCAGTACGGGATGGAGGCCAAGTACGACGAGGCGGGCAACTACGTCTACCCCGAGGGTTTCGACCCGGAGACGGGGGAGTGGCTGCCGGGCTTCGAGGAGCAGCAGACCGAGTGGGAGCGGCAGTACGCCGACGCCCAGCAGCGCTACGAGGCGCACCAGGCGCAGATTCGGGCCGCGCAGGAAGCCGAGGCCGCCGCGGTCGCCCCGTCGTCCTACACCTCTGCCGAGCCCGACCAGCCCGCCTCCGCGATCGACGAGGACGCGCTTCGTCGCCTTCGGGAGCAGTTCGGCCGGGAGTAACCCGACCGGGTAGTACGTGAGATCGGTGCTGCCTGACAGAGCACTGAACGGGGCCTGCGGGACATCTTCCGCAGGCCCCGTTCGCGTCCGGCGGCGGAAAACCATTCGAAAAGTCCGCATACATCGGGCACGCTCCTGTTCGTGAGACCGCCGGGCACCGTCCGCCCGGGTATCGGATGACGAACAGGAGCGATCGATCATGGCAGCCGTTGCCGAACTCGGGGGTGCGCGGACCCCCATCTGGATGTGGACCCGTCCGCAGGAGGTCGACAGCGCAGCCCTCGACCAGCTGCGCGCCGTCGCGGATCTCCCCTATGTCCATCACCATGTCGCGGTCATGCCCGATGTCCACCTGGGCAAGGGCGCGACCGTCGGTTCCGTCGTAGCCATGCGGGACGCGGTGTCGCCCGCGGCCGTCGGCGTCGACATCGGCTGTGGAATGGCCGCCGTCCGCACGAACCTCACCGCGAGTGATCTTCCGGATGATCTGGGTGCGATACGCGCCGCGGTCGAGGCGGTGATTCCGGTCGGGCGTCTCGGACACCCGACCGTCTCGGGCAGGGTGCGCTCCCACCGGGAGCTCTGGGACGGTTTCGCCGACCTGCATCCGTTGGTCTCGGGACGGCTGGAGCGGGCCATGGCGCAGCTGGGGACGCTCGGCTCGGGCAACCACTTCATCGAGCTGTGCCTCGATACCGGCGACCAGGTGTGGCTGATGCTGCACTCGGGCTCACGCAACATCGGCAAGGAGCTGGCCGAGGTCCATATCGGGATCGCGAAACGGCTGGCGCACAACGGCGACCTGCGCGACCGGGATCTGGCGGTGTTCCTCGCGGGCACGGCGGAGATGCGGGCATACCGGCATGATCTGGTCTGGGCGCAGCGGTACGCACAGTTGAACCGGGAGGCGATGCTCGGTCTGTACCAGGATGTGCTGCATGGTTTCTTCCCGGGACTGCGGCTGCCGGTTGCGCCGCAGAGCGGTCCGTATGCGGGGGAACGAGCGTTCGCCTCGGTGAACTGCCATCACAACTACGTGTCCGAAGAACATCATTATGGCGCGGATGTGCTGGTGACCCGCAAGGGCGCGATCTCGGCACGGTCCGGGGAGTACGGCATCATCCCGGGTTCGATGGGTACCCGGTCCTACATCGTTCGTGGACTGGGGAATCCGGAGTCTTTTCACTCGGCGTCGCATGGGGCCGGTCGGCGGATGAGTCGGTCGAAGGCGAAGAAGATGTTCACCGTCGAGGATCTGACCGCGGCGACCGCCGGGGTGGAATGCCGTAAGGACGCCGGTGTGATCGACGAGATCCCGGCGGCCTACAAGGACATCGAGCAGGTCATCGCCAACCAGCGGGACCTGGTCGCTGTCGCCGCGGAGCTGCGGGCCGTCCTGTGCGTCAAAGGCTGACCCGGTGCGGCACCCGTGAACTGCTGCGCGGGATGGGCGAGGGCGAACTGTCAGGCGCCGGCGAACGAGGGCGCGACGTCGAGCATCGCCTGTGCGATCGCGGTGTCTCCCACCAGCTCGGCGCCGATGTCGCCGGCCTGGCGGCGGTCGGCGACCAGCAGACAGAAGTCGAGCAGGGGCGCGGACATCGCCGCGCTGGTGGCGGGCGGTTTCCCGCTACCGGCAATCTCGCTGGTGCCGTCCGGCCCGATCATCCACCGGCCGCCACCGGGGCCCGAGAGGGTGACAAGGAGCGTCGCGTCCCCGGAAGCAGGTGGTAGCGCGGCCCGTACCTTTGGGGTGAGCCACCGCATTGCGGTGTCGGCCATCCGGTGGAGGTGATCGGCGGGTGGCAGCGGCATGGCCAGCCCGACCCGCTCGGCGATGTCACGGCCGTGGATCCACGTCTCGAAGGCCCGGATGGTCAGGTAGGCGCCCAGCGGGCCAAACGGCGCGCGACGATCGCCCGTGTCAGTCGGCCCGTCGGTGTCAGTCAGCCCGTCGGTGTCAGTCGGACCGTCCGTGTCAGTCAGCCCGCTGCGGCGGAGCTGCTCGGCGATCCGTTCCATGGCGCCATACCAGGCCGACCAGGTGCGTCCGGTCGTCCAGTCATGTTGGTGAGCGTGGACGGCGGCGGTCCGTTCATCCAGGTCGGTGCTGTGCACAGGCGGATCCACCGCCAGGCCGATCCCGGCCGCGACCAGCCCGTCGGAGGCGGCCAGATGCGCGACGAGCTCGCGGGTGTTCCAACCGTTGACGATCTCGCGCGTCCAGTCGTCGGCGGTGAGCTCGGCAAGCAACCGGTCGACGGCGCCAACCTGGGTGAGGTAGGGATCTGCGATCTCCGGTGCCACCGGCGTGGCCGGACGGCGAGTCAGAGCCGCCGCCATGACCGCGGCCAGGGCGGCGGAACCGGCCGGGTCCACCTCGGTGGCTACCGCATCGGCCGCCTCGGCGGCTATCTCGGCGGCTATCTCATCGGCTACATCGCGGAGCATGTCGCCGGACACCTCGCAGGCCAGGTCGTGCCGCTGCCGGCCGACAAGACCGACCAGGCCGATGCTGAGCGTCTCGGCCGTGACCAGGCAGTGCTCGCACCGGCCGAGGTGCGTGTCGACGATGACCGTCTCGTCGGGATCGCAGGCGCCGAGGAGGTAGGCACCGAGAAGGTCATCGACATGTCCTCCGTGGCCGTCGGGGGCCGGATTCCGCAACGGGTGCGCGGGCGCAAGGTCGTGCGGTTCGACCTTCCTGGCGCTCACACGTGAACCCCTTCGCGCTCCAACCGGACCGCAAGTTTCTGCAGGGCAGCGCGGATCCGGGATTTTGCCGTGCCTTCCGGAATGGTGAGTCGGGTTGCCACCTCACGGTCTGTC
>NZ_CAUVXI010000244.1:0-7466 GCF_963555845.1 Protofrankia sp. Cas8
TACCGGCCGATGATGTCCAAAGTCGTTAGGCTCACTGCGACAACGGAAAGCACACGACGTAGAGGGGTTCCCTGACGTGGTTACCCGAGTGGGTGTCAACGGCTTCGGCCGTATCGGCCGCAACTTCTGGCGGGCCCTTGCGGCGAGTAAGCGTAACGACGTACAGATCGTTGCGGTCAATGATCTCACTGACAACAAGACTCTGGCTCACCTGCTGAAGTACGACACGACGCTGGGTACGCTGGCGGAGTCGGTCAGTGTCGGCGATGGTGGGATCAAGGTCGGCGACAGTTTTATCAAGGTGCTCTCGGAGCGTGATCCGGCCGCGCTTCCGTGGGGCGACCTCGGGGTCGATGTGGTTGTCGAGTCCACCGGTCGGTTCACCTCGGCCGACGACGCCCGCAAGCATGTCCAGGCGGGTGCGAAGAAGGTCATCATCTCCGCCCCGGCCAAGGGTGAGGACCTCACCGTGGTCATCGGCGTGAACGACGACGTGTACGACCCGGCAAAGCACACTATCCTGTCGAACGCATCATGCACGACCAACTGTGTCGCACCGCTGGCCAAGGTCCTTGAGGACGCCTTCGGTATCGAGCGCGGCCTGATGACGACGGTGCACGCCTACACCAACGACCAGGTCATCCTCGACTTCCCCCACTCGGACCTGCGTCGTGCCCGCGCTGCCGCGCAGAACATCATCCCGACGACGACCGGCGCCGCCAAGGCGACCGCCCTCGTCCTGCCGCAGCTCAAGGGTAAGCTGGACGGCCTGGCCATGCGGGTACCGGTTCTGGACGGTTCGGTGACGGATCTGGTCGCGACCCTCAAGCGCGAGGTCACGATCGAGGAGGTCAACGCCGCCTACCGCGCGGCAGCCGACGGTGCGCTCAAGGGCATCCTCGTCTACACCGAGGATCCGATCGTCTCCTCCGACATCGTCGGCACGTCGCCGTCGTGCACCTTCGACTCGCTGCTCACGATGGTCAGCGGTAACCAGGTGAAGGTCATCGGTTGGTACGACAACGAGTGGGGCTACTCCAACCGCCTGGTGGATCTCACCGCTCTCGTCGGCGGACGCCTGTAACGGCCGCAGCACGATCATGAATCATCCGCGGCCGTTGTCCGCATGCCGATCCGGGGGGGCCGGGTGGGCTGACGTGGGACGTTGGAGAACTCCTGCGCGTTTTCTGAAACTCTGGAGCAAACCGCGTGAGAATGATTGACGATCTACCGGTTGACGGACACCGGGTTCTCGTCCGCAGCGATCTGAACGTTCCGCTGGACCGTTCCGGCGACACGCCCCGCATCACCGATGACGGGCGGGTGCGCGCGAGCGTCCCCACGATCCGGGCACTGGCGGACCGGGGCGCCCGGGTGGTCGTCTGTTCCCACCTGGGGCGACCCAAGGGCGTGCCGGACCCGGCGTACTCGCTTGCCCCGGTTGCCGGGCGGCTCGCGCAGCTGCTCGGGCGGCCGGTCGCGTTCGCCGGTGGCAATGCTGGCGGTAGCGCTGGCGGGGGTTCCGGCGGTGACATCGCCGGGCCTTATGCTCAGAAGATCGTCTCCGAGCTTGGCGACGGTGAGGTCGCGCTCCTGGAAAACCTGCGTTTCCATCCCGGTGAGACGAGTAAGGACCCGGCGGTACGCGCCGCGTTCGCCGACGAGCTCGCAGGCTTGGCCGAGTTCTACGTCGGCGACGCGTTCGGCGCCGTCCACCGGGCGCATGCCAGTGTCGTGGACGTACCCGAAAGGCTTCCGCACGCCGCCGGAGCGCTGGTGCGCACCGAGTTGGAGGTGCTGGCGACCCTGGCCGGTTCCCCGGCCCGGCCCTACGTGGTCGTCCTGGGCGGGTCGAAGGTCAGCGACAAGCTCGCGGTGATCCGGGCGCTGCTGCCGAAAGTCGACGCTCTGCTGGTCGGCGGCGGGATGTGTTTCACCTTCCTGGCCGCGCAGGGACACGGCGTCGGCGGCTCGTTGTTGGAACCAAGCATGATCGATACCTGTAAGGACCTGCTGGGCGAGGCTGGGCACCGGATCGTGCTGCCGACCGATGTGGTGGTGGCGCAGGAGGTCTCGGCCGACGCGGTCACCGCGGTGGTCCCGGCCGATGCCATTCCCGATGCTGGCAAGGGCCTCGACATCGGCCCGGCGTCGGTGGCGCTGTTCGCCGATCGGTTGCGCGGTGCCCGCACCGTGTTCTGGAACGGTCCGATGGGCGTGTTCGAGCTCCCGCCGTTCGCGGCGGGTACCCGGGGTGTGGCCGAGGCCATCGCCCGGATTGACGGCCTGACCGTCGTCGGCGGCGGCGATTCGGCCGCAGCTGTGCGTGCTCTTGGCATTCCCGAGGAGGCTTTCAGTCATATTTCTACCGGAGGTGGTGCCAGCCTCGAATATCTGGAGGGCACGGTCCTGCCCGGTCTCGCAGCGTTGGACGCGTGATGGCGACTGACAAGCGGGCCGGTGCCAGCAGGAAGCAGCGCGGAAGCGGACGGCGCACCCTGGTCGCGGGTAACTGGAAGATGAACCTCAACCACCTTGAGGCGATAGCGCTCGTCCAGAAGGTGGCCTTTGACCTGAAGCCGGCCGAGTTGGACAATGCCGAGGTCGTCGTACTGCCTCCCTTCACGGACATGCGCAGCGTCCAAACCCTCATCGACGGTGACAAGTTGGCCATCGGGTACGGCGCGCAGGATCTCTCCCCGCACAGCTCAGGTGCCCACACCGGCGACATCAGCGGTTCGATGCTCGCCCGGCTGGGATGCGACTATGTGGTGGTCGGTCACTCCGAACGCCGCGCCGACCACCACGAGGACGACGCGTTGGTGGCGGCCAAGGCACGGGCCGCCTACAGCCACGGGATCACCCCGATCCTGTGCGTGGGCGAGCCCGAAGCGGTGCGGGTCGCGGGTGACCACGTCACCCATGTTCTCGATCAACTTGACGGTTCGCTCGACGGGATCACCCCGGAGCAGGCACAGACACTGGTCGTCGCCTATGAACCGGTATGGGCGATCGGCACCGGGCGGACCGCCTCCGCCCAGGACGCACAGGACATGTGCGTTGCGATCCGGGGCCGGCTCGCCAAGCATTTCGGTCCGGCGACCGCCGCCGTCGTCCGCATCCTCTACGGCGGGTCGGTGAAGGCCTCGAGCGCGCCTGAGTTGTTCACCCAGCCCGACGTGGACGGCGGTCTCGTCGGCGGTGCGAGTCTGGACGCGGCGGAGTTCGCGGCGATCGTTCGCAGCGCCCCGCCGAGCTAGCGGGCCGAAGGCGGCGCGATCATGGTTTTTTCGCGCCGCCGGAGGCCGAGGTCCCCGAGTCGTCGACGACCTGACCGGGTGACCAATTGACCGGGTGACGATTGGTGCGACCGGCGCGGCAGGCGGTCTGATCCGGGTGTGCTTGGGTGGCTCCGGTGGCGGGATGCGGTCCCGCCGGGAAGGGGCTCAGCGCAGACCATGCTACGCAAGCATGCGATCACCCGGGTCGGCACCGCCGTGGCTGTCCTCGGCCTCGTTGCGGTCGCCTGCACCGGCGCGGGGCACGATGGGCAGGCATCGTCCGACCCGCCGGGTCCACCCGCCGCGGTCAGTACCCGGATCATCGCGCCTTCGAATCGGACCGGCGGGACGTTGCGTGTGGTGATGACCGCCGACTGTGATTCCTGGGACCCGCAGCGGACGTCGGCTGTCCACTGCTGGAACCAGGAACGCTGGATCTTCCGACAGCTGGTGACCTACACCGCGAGCGCCGGCGTCGCCAAACTGGCCGGGGACCTCGCCACCGATGTGCCCACGTCCAAGGACCTGCGCACCTGGACCTACACCATCCGCGAGGGGTTGACCTTCGAGGACGGCACGCCGATCACCTCCAGGGACATCAAGTACGGGATCGAGCGGGCGTTTGCCACCGATGTGATCACTGGTGGTCCCGGTGAGGTGACGGCGTTGCTCGCGGACGGCAACACCCCCTATCCAGGGCCCTACCAGGACCCGGCTCCCGACCGACTCGGTCTCAGCTCGGTCCAGACGCCCGACGACCGGACCATCACGTTCCGGCTGAACCGACCCTTCGCGGACTGGAACCTTGTCATGGCCTCGCCGGTCTCGACCCCGGTGCCGCGTGCCCATGACACGGCCGCCGGGTACGGAGCACGTCCGGTTGCCTCCGGACCGTACAAGATTGAAAATTATCGGCCGGGTGAGTCGCTCACCCTTGTGCGCAACCCGCGCTGGACCCCGCAGGGCGACCCGAACCGCTCTGCCCATCCGGACCGCATCGTGGAGCGGATGGGGCTTTCCGCCGCCGACATCGACAACCGAATCCTCACCGATCAGGCCGACGTCTCCGGTGACCAGGCCGGCGTGGGTGCCCAGGCCGCAGCCCGGATCGTCGCCAACCCGAGTCTGCGCGCGGAGCGCACCGTCGAGGCTCCCACCGGCATCCTGCGCTACCTGGCAGTGGTGACCACGGTTGCGCCGTTCAACGACATCCATTGCCGCAGTGCTGTTGCATGGGCGCTTGACAAGCGGGCCCAACAGGCGTCCCGGGGTGGCCCGACCGCCGGCGGGGAGATCGCCACCACGTTGCTCACGCCGCCCGTGCGGTACTACTCCTGGTTCGATCTCTTCCCGACTCCGGGTGCCGGCGGCAACGTTTCCAGGGCCAGGGAGGAACTCGCGGCCTGCGGCCGGCCCGCCGGCTTCGCCACGACGCTCGTCACCGGGTCGGCGGCGCTGGACGTCGCCCAGGCGGAGGCGGTCCGCAGTTCCTTGGCCCGGGTCGGTATCACGGTCACGATCAGTGTTTTGGATGATCAACACTACGCCGCCGCGGTGACCGGGATGCCTGACCGTACGCACGCCATGAAATACGGTCTCGTGCTGGCGGCCCGGCGTGGGTACCGCGCGGCACCGTACGCCTTTCTCGCCCCGCTCGCCGATGGACGCCAGATCAGCCCCCAGAACAACGTCAACATCGCCGAGCTGGATCAGCCCGCGGTCAGTGCGGATCTGGACCGCGCCATCCGGACGGCGGACGGGGATGATGCGGCCGGCGTCTGGACGGCGTTGGATCGGGCGGTCGTGGCGTCTGGTGCCTACATCCCGTTGCTCTACGACCAGGCGCTCAACGTCTACAGCGATCGGCTCACCAACATCCACTACTCGGCGGCCTTTATGATGGTGGACCTCACCTCGCTCGGTGTCGTCCCGTAGTGAACGGATGTCCAGACGGTCATCGCCGCCGGGGTGGCGCGCCGTTCCTGCGACCGGAACGCCGTGATGTAACTTGGCACGATTGTTGTACCCCTCCAACGATGGCGCGGGAGCAGGTCTAAGAGATGACTGTTGGGCTGTCCATTGCCCTGATCATCACGAGTGTGCTGCTGGTGCTGCTCGTGTTGCTGCACCGGGCCAAGGGGGGCGGGCTGTCGACGGTGTTCGGCGGTGGCGTGTCCTCCTCGCTCGGGGGTTCTTCGGTTGTGGAGAAGAACCTCGATCGGCTGACGATTGCCGTCGCGCTGATCTGGATCACTTGCATCATCGGCCTGGGTCTCCTTCTCAAGGAGTGAGCGGCCTTGGACAGACACGAACGCCGGCCTCGGCGCTCCTCGCCTGCCTGGCTGTCCTTTTCGGGGTTGCCGCTGCCTGCGCCGGTGTTGATCCCGTTCCTGGGCCTGGGCCTGGTCCGGGCCCAGGCCCGGTCCGGCCGGTCACCGCCACAGTGACCTCCGAGCCGACGGACAAGCCCGGCGGCACGCTACGGCTGGTCGGTGCCGCGATGCCCAGCGGTGACCCGGGCTGGGCGGCCGATGCCGGTGCGAGGATGCTGGTGCGGCTGGTCTCGCGCCAGCTGTACTCCTACCGTGCGAGCGCCGACCCGGTCTTCGCCGCGGCGCCCCAGCCCGACCTGGCTGTCGGTGCGCCCGTGGTCAGCGAGGGCGGGAAGGTCTACACGGTCATCCTGCGCTCGTCGGTGCGGTGGGATACCCCGGGGGTCAGGCGGGTGACCGCGACCGATGTCGCCCGCGGCATCAAACGGTTGTGCACCCCGCCGAAACCGTCGCCTATGGGTGGCTACTTCGCCGCTACCGTCACGGGCTTCGCCGCCTACTGCGACGAGCTCGGGCGGACGCCGCCAGCTGGTGCGCGTGACTTCATCGAGCATCGCGAGATCAGCGGCGTCCAGGTCATCGGCGACGAGACCCTTGAGTTCCACCTGCTTGAGCCGGCCGCCGACTTCACCGATGTGCTGGCCCTGCCGGCGGCGTCAGCGGTACCACTGGAAGCTCTTGCCTACCCACCGGATTCATCCAGTTACTTTGAGCACCTCATCTCCGACGGTCCCTACCACTTTGGCGCCGGGGTGAACGACGAGGCATATAGCCTGTCGCGCAATCCGGCGTGGATCGCGTCATCGGACGGGGTCCGCCCGGCACTTGCCGATCACGTCACGGTGCGTACCAACATCGACGCCGCTGCCGCCCAGGCCGAGATCGAAGCCGGACGGGCCGACATGGCCCTCGACAGCTCCGTTCCCGCTGGGGACGTGGCGGGGCTCGACGCCCGCGTTGACGGCAGATTGTCGACGGACGGCCCAGGATCCACCGTGGCGCTCACCGTAGGGCTGCACGGCCCCGCCTCCGCCGCGCTACGCGTCAGCGCCGTCCGGGTGGCGCTCTCCTACTGTGTGGACCGCGCCAGTGTCGCAGCGGCTCTCGGCGGGCCGGTCACCGCCACCACCACCGCGCAGCTGTTGGCGGCCCCGATGGTCGGCTACCAGCCGCGGGATCCCTACCCCACCCTCGGGTCGACCGGTGATGCGACGCGGTGCCGAGACGGGACGCGCGCCGCGCCCGGGGGTCCGCTCACCACCGTGACCCTTCTCACCACCGACTCGGCGTCGGACGCGGCCGTGGCGACCGCGCTGGCGGCGGGCTTCGCCCGGGCGGGCGTGACACTGCGGGTCATCGCTGTGGCTGCCGCCGACTACCCGCGTGCCGCGGTAGCCCCCGACAGCCAGACCTGGGACCTCGCCCTCACCACAGTGACACCACAGTGGTTCGGCAACGCCGGGCGTACCGTGTTCCAGCCCCTGCTGGAGCCGGCGTGGTCGGGGCCCCGACCTGCCGACGGCGGATACCGTAACGAACGGATCACCCTGTCCCTACACGATGCGCTCGCCGAGCGTGACGCTGCTACTGCCAACACCCGGTGGGGCGATCTGGAACGGGAGCTGCTCACCGACGTCGCGGTTATCCCGCTGGCCGTTACCGTTGTGCCGCGTATGCACAGCGTCAACGTCCGCGGTTTCCTGCGGCTGGGCTCGCTCGACAACGGTGATCCCACCGGCGTATCCATGGGTATTGCGTGAGAGGTTCGCTTACAGTGACCTGAAACCGTCGTGAGGATGACCGGCGGTGGTGGGTGCGACGAGGTCGACCCATCTCGTCTTACACTCGGTCA
>NZ_CAUVXI010000245.1:0-2419 GCF_963555845.1 Protofrankia sp. Cas8
CGCACGAGGTCGGCCTGGTCCTGCGCGGACAGTGCGTCGAACAGCGTCGAAGCCCGTTCGATGTGTTCACGACCGAGCCTGTCCACGACCCGTTCACCCTTGCTCGTCAGGGTGATGAGTGTCGCCCGGCGGTCGTTCGGATGCCGGGCACGGCATACCAGACCTTCGTGCTCGAGGGTGTCCACGAGCCCGGTGACGGCCCGGGCCGTCGTTCCGAGATCCTCGACAAGATCGCGCATGATAGGCGGATGCGGATGGTGTCGCAGAGCCGACAGTAGCCGCACGCCAGCCGGGCTCACACCACCGAAGCCAACAGTAGTCTTTACGTAACGCACCCAGGCGGGACCGAACCGGGCAAAAGCATAGAATACCTGCTCCCGCAGGGGGCATCCGATTCCATCACCATGCGCCGCCTTTCGATCACTCATCGGACAAACCATTACTGGCTTCACAATCACTGGTGGTACTGTTACCGACGTCAACATACGTAAGCACAGATCATCTTAACGAGTAGGGAGACGCCGATGCCGGCGCTCGCACGCTGGTGCCTCCGGCACCGTCGTCTTGTGATCCTTTTCTGGATCGTTGCCTTCGTGGTCGGCGGCGCCACAGCCGGCACCACCACCAAACGCCTGACCTTCGACTTCTCCCTACCCGGTCAGCCCGGCTTCGAGACCTCCCAGAAGATACTCGCGACCTACCACACCCAGGGTCAGGCAGCGCCGGACATCCTGGTGCTGGCCGCGACGCCCGGGGAGAAGGTCGACGACCAACAGGCGGCGAGCACATTCGCCGCGGTCGAACACGACGTGCCCGGCGTGCGGGTCGTCGGGAAGGCCGCGACCGGCGACAACGTCTTCACCACGGCCGACGGGCGGGCCCAGTTCGCGTACGTCTTCTACCCACCGCAGACCAGCTTCGCGTCCGCGACCCTGCCCAAGCTGAAGACGTCAATCGCCGCACACACGCCGGCATCGCTGACCGGGACTGTCACCGGCATAGAGGAACTCCAGACCAACGGCGGCGCCGACGGCGGGCCGGGGGTACTGGTCGAGACCCTGCTCGCCGGTGTCGGTGCCCTGGCGATCCTCGCGTTCGTCTTCGCCTCCATGCTCGCGCTGGTGCCGCTGCTCGTCGCAGCGGTGTCGATCACGTCGACCTTCCTGATCCTGCTCGGACTGACCGTCTTCGCGGATGTGTCGTTCCTGGTGCAGTTCCTCGTCTCCCTGATCGGCCTCGGTGTCGCCATCGACTACTCGTTGCTGATCGTCACCCGGTGGCGCGAGGAACGGGCCCACGGCCGGGAGAACCACGACGCGATCGTGGCCTCGATGGAGTCGGCGGGCCACGCCGTGCTGTTCAGCGGTCTCACCGTCGCGATCGGCCTGGTCGCGCTGGTCGTCATCCCGGTGCCCTTCCTGCGCTCCATCGGCTACGGCGGAATGCTCATTCCGCTGGTCAGCGTGGCGGTCACCACCACGCTGTTGCCCGCCCTGCTCGGTGGCATCGGCCCCCGGGTCGACTGGCCGCGGATCCGGCACGAGAACACCGCGAGCCGGTTCTGGACCAGGTGGGCATCGCTGGTCGTGCGACACCGCTGGATCGCCGCCGGCGTCGGACTCGCCATCCTCACCGCCCTGATCATTCCGTTCTTCGGGGTCCAGATCGGCACGGCGCAGTCCTCGTCGCTGACGAAGACCGGGCCCGCCTATGAGGCGCTGAAGACACTTGAGGACGGCGGTGCGCCGACGGGCATTCTCACCCCGGCTGAGATCCTGGTCACCTCACCGGCGGCCGGCGAGGTGGTGCGACGCGTGCGCGCGGTGGACGGCGTGGCCACCGCGATGGCCCCGACCGGTCCCGCGTCGAACCGAGCCGACACCTCGATCGTCCTCGCCGTGCCGAACAACGAGACCGCGGGCGGCAGCAGCACCGACCCGATCCGGCGGATGCGGTCCGCCCTGGACAACGTGCCCGGGTTCATCGGTCTGACCGGGATCGGCGCACTGCAGCTGGACTACATCCATGCTGTCTACGGGGCGTTCCCGCTGGCGCTCGGCCTGATTGTCCTGATCACCTACATACTGCTGGTACGTGCCTTCCGCTCACTCCTGCTGCCGCTCAAGGCGGTGTTGTTCAACCTCGTATCGCTGGGGGCGACGGGCGGTGCAGTCGTGTTGTTCTGGCAGCACGGGTACGGCTCCGAGGCGATCTACGGCATTCAGGCCACCGGTTCGATCACCTTCTGGCTACCTCTGATGATCTTCGCGTTCCTGTTCGGCCTGTCGATGGACTACGAGGTGTTCATCCTCGCCCGCATCCGGGAGGAGTACGACGCCAGTGGTGACACCAACGCCGCCGTCATCGAAGGAGTCGGCCGCACCGGACGGCTTGTCACCTCGGCCGCACTGATCCTGTT
>NZ_CAUVXI010000245.1:2776-7732 GCF_963555845.1 Protofrankia sp. Cas8
CCTGTCGTTCCTGTCGCTGTCGAGCGGACCGCAGACCGACATCAAACTGTTCGCGACGGCGCTCGGCTTCGGCATCCTGCTCGACGCCACCGTCGTGCGGATGCTGCTGGTGCCGGCGTTGGTGTCGCTGTTCGGCGACTGGAACTGGTACCTGCCGGACTGGACCGCCAAGCTGCTGCGGGTGCAGGAATCCCACACCCATGACGGCCCGGGTGTTCCGGAGCCGCGGTCCCGCCGCGAGACCGAGGTCCAGACGTCCAGATAACCCGGCCCGTCCCGGGGTTGGGTTGACCATGATGGTCAACCCAACCCCGGGGGGTGTTCCGGGCTGTGCCGCAACGACGGGTACGACGGGTACGACAGGTACGTCAGAACGACGCGGCGGCCCGCTCCAGTGCCTGCAGCGCGGACGCGGCAAGGAACCGCACGCCGATTCCGATCGCCGCCTCATCCACGTCGAAGCTGCCCTGGTGCAGGTCGTAGGTGGGTCCCTCAGGTATGCGGGTACCGAGGCGGGCAAGCGCGCCGGGTACGTGGTCGAGATACCAGGCGAAGTCCTCGCCGCCGAGGGACTGCGTCACCGACATCTCCGCGCCGGGCGCAAGGACGCGATGCACGGCCGTCCGGAACAGCTCGATGGTCTCGATACTGTTCACCACCGGTGGTACCCCACGCCGGTACTCGAGGGCGAGATCCGCCCCGTAGGGGGCGACGATCTGCTCGGCGAGCCGTCGCACGAGCGCCGGCACGTCCTCCCAGGTATCCCGGGACAGCGTACGGACCGTCCCGGCGATGCTGCCCGCCCGCGGAATCGCATTGGCCACGGTGCCCGCCTCGACGTGCCCCCACACCAGCGACAGCGACGAGCGTGGGTCCACCAGACGGGACAGCGCCGCGGGTAGTTCCACCGCCAGCCTGGACAACGCGTAGATCAGATCAACGGTGTTCTGCGGACGGGACGTGTGGCCGCCGGGGCCGCTGAGGGTGACCCTGACCGAGTCGGCCGCCGAGGTGATGGGGCCGGCGCGCAGCCCGATCGTCCCGACGTCCAGGGACGGGTCACAGTGCACGGCCATGACGGTGGACACCGACTTGAGTACGCCGGCGTCGATCACGTCCAACGCACCGCCCGGCATGGTCTCCTCGGCCGGTTGGAACACGAGCCGGACGGTTCCCGCCAGCGGATTGGCCCGGGCGAATGCGGCGAGCGCCAGCCCCACCCCGAGCACGACGGCCGTGTGGACGTCGTGGCCGCAGGCATGGCAGACGCCGGGAACGGTCGAGCCGTAGGGGACGTCCTTCACGTCCAGCACGGGCAGCGCGTCGATGTCGGCACGTACCATGACCATCGGGACGTCCGGCCGATCAGATGCGGTGCCCGTCCCCGCAGCGCCGGGGGACGTCGTGGCCGTCTTAGCCGTAGTAGCCGTAGTAGCCGTCGTGTCCCGGCCGATCGGGCCGATGTCACACCACAGGCCCGTCCCGGCCGGCAACGGATGCGGCGCCAGGCCTGCGGCCGACAGGCGGGCCGCGATGGCACGGGTCGTCCGGTGTTCCTGCCTGCCCAGTTCCGGATGAGAATGAAGATCACGTCTGAACGCGACGAGCTCGCTTTCATGCTGGTTCAGCCAGCTGGCGACCGCCTCGGTGGCGTTCGCCATCATGTCGGCCGTCCAGCCTGTGCCCGCTGTCCACGCTCACGTCGTGCGCCCGCCCGGATGACCTGATCAGGGCGGATATCCGCGTACAGCAAAGGCCTGACCCCACCTCTCCACCACCGTCGGCCCGGATTCACCGTACGGGCCGACGAAACTCCATCTCCTGAAGCAGGGTATCCACCACGGCCACCAGATCCCCATCAGCCCGCCGCGCCGCCATCCGCTGCCGCTCGCTGCTCGAGCCGACATCCAGAATGTGCAGGACGTCAGCCAGTTCGTCAGTACATGCCAGCCTGCGCGCCACCGGCAGAAGATCGTCTACAAGATCAACAATCTCATCGCGGATACTGCGTGTCGCGCCACGGTCATCCACGACGATCTCGGCGGCAAGACCGTAGCGGGCGGCCCGCCACTTGTTCTCCTGGACGACCCATCGGTGTGGTGTCGGTAACGTGTAGCCCCGGTCGAGCTGGGTGTCCATCCGGTCGACCAGACACTGCGTCAGCGCGGCGACCGCCCCGACCTCCAACAGTGTCGGCAGCCCGTCACAGATACGCAGCTCCACCGTGCCGAAGTTCGGATGCGGGCGGATGTCCCACCACAGCTCACGAATGCTTTCGGCGGTACCAGAGGACACCAGCGTCGCCATGAGCTGTTCGAACTGCCCCCAGTCGGCAAGCAGGTACGGCAGGCCCGCGGTCGGCAGGCTCTCGAACAACTTCGACCGCGCCGAGGCCAGACCCGTGTCCAGACCCAGCCAGAACGGGGAGGATGCCGACAGCGCGAGGAAGTGTGGGATGTAGCCGGCGAGGGCGTTCACGATGGGGATCGCCTTTTCGCGCGAGCGGACCCCGACATGCACGTGCACGCCGAAGATCAGAAGACGCCGGGCGATCCACTGCATCCGGTCCAGCAGCGAGGCATAGCGGGGGTCCGGGCTGACCTGCTGCGTCTCATAACGGGACAGTGGATGGGTCCCGCTGCACATCAGCGCGAGCCCCCGAGGTCCGGCAAGATCCGCCAGGAGATCCACGGTTGCCAAAAGATCCTTTTTGGCCTCGTTCACGGTGTCGCAGACACCTGTGACGACTTCGATGGTCGACTCGAACAGCTCGTGCTTGGCCCGTGGCTCGGCGTCCCGGCCGATCTTATTGTGGTACTCCTCGAGGATGGCCGTCGCCGCCCCACGAAGGTGGCGGGTACCACGATCGACCAGCGCCAGCTCCCACTCGATGCCGAGACTGGACGTCGGCGACGACGAGAACGGTATCTGCATTCCCTGGCCTCCTGCTGCGTACGACTGCTGCATCCGACCCGCGAACCGCTCTGCCCGCCGTGTCCGAACCAGCCAGCACCGTTGCTGGAGACGGATTCGTCGGTCATACCCGCGGGATAACGCGCAACGCCCGACTCCCAGGGCTTCCCGGCAAGCCGGGGGCAGCGTGATCACGACAACCCGTGATCACGAGTACCGCAGGGACGCTGGAACGGGACGCGCCAACCAGGTAACGGTAGGTCGCGCCACGGTCAACCGGAGGCTTTCGCCATGAATCGTGTGCAGGATCCTGGCCCGGCGTCGACGGCTAGGCGGAGGGCAGCACCCGGATGCCCAGCTCACGCAGCTGGCGCGGCTCGATCTCGGTGGGCGCGCCCGTCATCGGGTCCAGGCCGGACTGGGTCTTGGGAAACGCGATGACCTCGCGGATGTTGTCCTCACCGGCCAGGATCGCCACGAGACGGTCGATCCCGACGGCGAAGCCACCGTGCGGCGGCGCGCCGTAGGAGAAGGGCGTCAGGAAGAAACCGAACCGGCGGTCGGCCTCGGCCGCTGAGATCCCGAGCGCTGCGAAGACCCGCTGTTGCAGGTCGGGCTCGTGGATTCGGATCGAACCCGAGCCCAGCTCCCAGCCGTTGAGCACCAGGTCGTAGGCACGGCTGCGGACCGCCAACGGCTCGGTCTCAAGCCTGTCGACGTCATCGGGATGCGGCCGGGTGAACGGGTGGTGGCCGGGCTTGGGCCGTCCGGTCTGCGCGTCGATCCCCACGAACAGCGGGAAGTCGACGACCCAGACGTAGCGGAAGCCGCCCTCCCCGGCAGCCGGGCGCCCGAGGTCGTTGCGTAGCTGACCGAGCACCTCGCACACGGTCGCCCACTCGTCGGCGACCAGCAGGAGGAGGTCGCCGGTCTCACCGCCGGTCGCCTTCACGATCCCGGCGAGCTCGGCAGCGGACAGGAACTTCGCCACCGGGGACTCCAGCGTGCCGTCCGCGCCGACCCGCATCCACACCAGGCCCTTCGCGCCGAGCTTCTTGGCCCGGTCGGTCAGGGCGTCCAACGCCTTGCGGTTGTGCGTGGCCGAGCCACCGGGGACGCAGATGCCCTTCACCGCGGGCGCCCCGGCGAACGCCTGGAAGCCGCTCGCCGTGAAGATCTCGGTCAGTTCGACGAGCTCCATGCCAAAGCGCAGGTCGGGTTTGTCCACCCCGAACCGGTCCATGGCGTCGTGCCAGGTGATCCGCTCCATCGGCGGCTGCGCGACGCCGGTGACCGTCTCGGTGGCGGCCAGCACCGCGGCCGAGATCACCTCAAGCACGTCGTCCTGGTCGACAAAGCTCATCTCGACGTCGAGCTGGGTGAACTCGTACTGCCGGTCGGCCCGTAGATCCTCGTCGCGCAGGCACCGGGCGAACTGGAAGTAACGGTCGGTGCCGCCGACCATCAGCAGTTGCTTGAACAGCTGCGGGGACTGCGGCAGCGCGTAGAAGTGCCCCGGCGCCTGCCGGGACGGAACCACGAACTCCCGGGCGCCCTCAGGTGTGGACGGCATCAGCAGCGGCGTCTCGACCTCGACGAAGTCCCGGGGCACCAGGGTGGAGCGCAGCGCGGCCAGCACCGCCGAGCGGATCCGCAGGTTGCGCTGCATCCGCTCGCGGCGCAGGTCGAGATAGCGGTAGGTGAGGCGGGTCGACTCGTCGACCGAATCGGCCCGGTCGTCGATCGGGAACGGCGGCGGCGTAGCGGCGGCGAGCACGGTCACCGTGCAGTCCCGCAGCTCGACCTCACCGGTACCCAGGCCCGGGTTGACCGTCCCCTCGGGCCGGGCCACCACCGTGCCGGTGACGCTCAGGACGTACTCCGACCGGGCGTCGACGGACCCGTCCACGACGCACTGCACCTGGCCAGAATGATCGCGCAGGTCGACGAACATCAACGACTGGCCGTGCTGGCGACGGTGGGCTACCCAGCCGCACACCGTGACCGTCTCACCGATGTGCTCTGTACGCAGCGCACCGCACC
>NZ_CAUVXI010000246.1:0-7346 GCF_963555845.1 Protofrankia sp. Cas8
ACGGCAGCTCGAACTGGGCCACCCGCCCCGCCAGCGGTTGGGCGAGCAATGCGCGAAAAGCGTTGCCATCGCCGAACCGTTGCACGTCCTCGTCGTCGCCCTCGCCATTGCATGCGCCGACCATAGCGTTACCGGTCGAATACGACGCGGTTATGTCGAGGAGTGAACCTTGGCAGATCTCGTTCGCTTGACGCAGAAGCTCGTGGCGAACCCGCTCGACACGATCGAGATCGGCGGGTGAGACCGTCGTCGTTATGTGGGTGGTGGCCATGCCGCCGGTGGACGACGGCTGGACCATGAGCGTGCTGAAGTCGGCCGGGCCACTGCCCTGCTCGATCACGGCCATGAGCGAGATGAGTCGGTCGCCGTTGGGAAGGGCCGGTCTTTCCAACACAAAGACGTTGGTGGA
The DNA here is from genome assembly GCF_963555845.1 of Protofrankia sp. Cas8. Classification (NCBI taxonomy): domain Bacteria; kingdom Bacillati; phylum Actinomycetota; class Actinomycetes; order Frankiales; family Frankiaceae; genus Protofrankia; species Protofrankia sp. Cas8. The sequence continues at coordinate 410 of NZ_CAUVXI010000246.1, forward strand.
CAGCGCCGGCACCGGGTGGTATCCCATCCACAGCATCGGGTGCCGGAAAGCGCCCAGCGACTCACCGGCTTCGATTCGCGCGAGGGCACCCACACATAAGTGATCGGTGATGGTGGTCGTGATCGACTCACCTGTCGTCCGGGCCAGGATCTGGATGTTGCCGATGGCGGACGATGCGAGGACGCACGCATCAAAACCTCGCCTTGTCGACGGCGTACCAGTAGGAGTCTCAACATCGACATCCCAGCCGCGCCTTGTCCGCCTGAGCGAAAGCGCACGGCCACGGACGATACGGAAACGGTCGCTCACGGCGGCCAGCCGAAGAGCCTCCGGTAGCGGTGAATACGCTTCGAACTGGCCGGTCCGGTCATCATAGCGCGCCGCTTGCGGAGCGTGCCGGATGCCGATTCTCGTCGCGGCAGCCGACAGTGACGACCCCCGCAGCTCTGGAAACCCCGGCCCTAGTTCGTCGCAGACCTGCGCATAGAGCCCACGCGGGCCGGCTAATCGTTCCTGCCAACGAGGATGCCAATCACCGAGCTCCTCGGGGGTGAGACCGAGCAGGACGCCGTGATAACACAAAGAACGTCCACCGAGTCGTTCTGAAAGACCACCGCCAAATCCCCATCCGTCGCTGGACCACAATCGGACCTTCTCATCCCCCGGGTGGGTCGAGGTGTCCCAGTTGGCATGACGGCGACGGGTCGACGGCCCGGTCTCGACGACTTCGACCTCTATTCCCGGATGGGAGGCTATTCGGACCGCGGCCTCCAGACCGGCCAATCCGCCACCGATGACGGCAACCCGGCGGTGCATCATCGCCTCCGGTCCGAAAATGTCCACACGGACAATTGCCCGTGTATGATTTCCTCGGCCGCAAATTTCGCACATTCTCAGCGAGCTGTCAAGGCGGTGCTGAACAGCCAGCTGCCCATGTTCGACGCAGGCCGGCAGCCGCCGTAGTCCTGCCAGGCCGACCGCCCAGCTCAGCGGCCGGGAAAGCGGGGTGGGAGAAGGCCGTCTCGTTCCCCACGTCATGGAGGCCAAGACGCAGCGATCTGGTGACGCCGTTCGTGGCATCGACAAGACGATCGCGCCGCAGCGCGGCCAGGAACGGGCGCACCTCGAGCCACTCGTGGATCGGCTCCCCGCCCGCCCCAGGGGCGGCCGACAGGTTCCCGGCCAGCTCGACGGCGCGCTCGTAGCTGTCGACGTCGATCACCATCCAACCGGCGATGAGGTCCTTGGTCTCGGCGAACGGGCCGTCGGTGACCGGCGGGCGCCCCTCACCGTCGTACCGGACGAACGTCCCCACGGGGGCAAGCGCCTGACTGTCGACGAACTCGCCGGTCCCCTCGAGCCGGGCCGCGAAGTCGTGCATGTACTGCACGTGCGCCGAGATCTCCTGGGGCGTCCACTGGTCCATGGGCACGTCGTTGACCGGAGCCGGAGCGCCGCGGTAGTGCTTGAGCAGCAAGTACTTGGCCATCGTGTTTCTCCTCGGTGCTGGTGCGACCGATTTTGGTCGCGTTCACCGCGGGGACGGAGCCACCCACGGGTTGCTTGTCAGCTGGTGTACGGATTCCTCAAGGTCATGGGCGTGTGCGCGATGTCAAGTGCCGGCTGAGGGAAACGGGGGCCTGCCGTGTAGTAGCGGGCTCGGGTTCGGCCGACCGGTGCTAGGAGGTGGGCGGTGGTGAGGTCGCGGAGGTCGCGTTGCGCCTGCTGCAGACTCAGGCCCTCGGCGTGCTCGTAGCGTGAGCGGCGGACGCGTCCAGCCATGGCCACGTCGTGCAGGGCGGTCACCACTCGCTCGTCCAGACCGGTGCTCTCGGCGAATTCGGAGAGTGCGCCCCATACCCGCCCGGAGCGGTCGAGTCGGCCTTGAACGGTCTGGGCCTGCTGGTGATAGGCGGTCAGGTTGACGCGGATCCAGCTGGAGACGTCCTGGTCGGGACGGTACTTCGGGCCCCGATCGGTGAGTTCGCGGTAGTACTCCCAGGTGTTGCCGGGACGGCCGAGCCACGCCTCGATGGACGAGAGCTCCGGGGCCAGGACGCCTTCACGGGCGATCATGAGCGTCTGCAGCGAACGGGACATCCGGCCGTTCCCGTCGGCCCAGGGGTGGATGGACACAAGGTGCAGATGTGCCATAGCCGCTCGCACCAGCAGGTGGGTGCCGTTGTCGGCGTTGAGCCAGTCGATGAGTTCCGTCATCAGCGCGGGGACGACATCGGCGTCCGGGGCTGTGTAGGCCGCGATGGCGGGGTCGCGGGCGTCGGTGACGTAGACGGGGCCCCGGCGCCACTGCCCGGCCGGCTTGCGCACGGCGTGACGGTGGCCTTGCAACATCCAGTGCAGAGCGTTGAGTAGGCCTTTGCTGTAGCTGAAATCCTCGGCATCGTGGAGCGTCTGGATATACGTCATCATCCGCTGGTAGGCGAGGGTCTCTTCGCGGTTCTCGTCCGAGATCTCAACATCTCGCTCGCCGTCCATCAGGTCCTCGACGTCGATCGTGGCTACCTTGAAGCCCTCGATGGAGTTCGAGGCTGCGACGGCATCGGCGGTGAGGAATTTCCGGAGCCTCTCAGTCCATTTCGACGGCGTGGTCTGGATGTGGTGCCGCAGTGCATCCCGCATGCCGTCGATCTCGCTGAGCACCTGATCGTCGGCAGGTCTGAGGGCCGGCGTGGGGTAAAGCATGCATCGACGATAGATTGACGTAGTCATCACATCAAGCTAGGTGGTCCGGCTGCGGGCAGGTGGCCTTGCGGGGTTCCAGAACTCGGCCACCGGCGTTGAGCTGGGCGTTCAAGCGGCTCGTTCGTAATCGTTGAGCAGGCCCCCGAGGACAGGTCGGCGCTTGATCCGTTCCGTTGAAGAAGGCGTCGGCCGCTGAAGAAGGCGTCGGCATGCGGTCGGTGACCTCGGCCCGGACCGTGCACACGAACCGTTCCGCATGGGCGTTCGCTCGGGGAGCTCGAGATGCCACCCAAGGCGTCCCGCCGGATCAAGTGAGGCCAACCCGCGTCGGGATCGATGACCGCCAGCCGCTGTACGCCGATCTTGTAAGGATGCTGGCCAGAGCGTCGCCAACGTAAATCGCTTGTCACCAAGATCGATAGTTTGGTGTGTGCGAACCGCCGAACGACCAGCTCAGGCGGCATGTGACCGCCGGCAGACCCGCGGGTCAACACGCCGCCATTGGAACGAAGGCCGAATCGACGGACATCAGGGGGTTTTGTTCGGGAGGTAGTCTGCCTCCACGCTGCTGGCTTCCCAGCACAGCCGCTCCGACCATCCGGGCGTCGGGAGCAGCGACCACCACGAGATCGTCGAGTTGTACGCCCAGCGGCCGGTTGCCGGACCGAACTGCAGCGCGACCGTTCCACGCTTCGCGAGCTGGCTCAGCGTGTGGGCGAGCAACGCGGACACCGTGTATTGCCGCGGCGCCAGTTCTCTGCGTCCGTAGCGAACGGATGGATCGAAGCCATCACTGTGGTGATGTCGCAGGTGCGTCACGCGTGGCAGCAGCACAGGCGAGGCTGGCAGATCGACCGCGACATAATTCGGCAGCATGGTGAACGCTTGGCCCTTCGTTGGCCGGTCCATCGAGCTAAGCGAGATCACGACAGTGCTGGCCGAGGGTCAGGGAGTCCTCCTTGAAGGTGCGGCGGGCGTCGGTAAGAGCCGCCTGTTGGAGGAAAATGCCCGCCAGCTGGACCCTGAGCAGCACGCCGTCATCAACGTCTACGCGACCGAAGCCATGTCCGCGATACCGCTGGGCGCCCCGGCCAGGACCGGTCGGTGTGGTGAATCGCCAGACTCTGAAAACCCGCCCCTCCTCAGGCTTTTACGGCTGTGCAGGTGCAGCCGCGGTCTGCCAACCGTCGTACGCGGCCTTCACGTGTCACCAGCTTGTCATTCACTCACGATTGGATCAAGGGAGTTTATGCCGGTGTCTGTGACAACCGCGCCCCCGTGCACCGCGCCCGCCTGGCCGGTCGAGGCCGGGTCGCATCGGGTCGATGTGCAGAATCTGCCTCGCAGGCGGCCTGCCGGATCCTGCGCGAGCAGGTGGGCCTGGACGTGGTTCCGGCTCGGCTGTGGCCGATCGGCACCCAGCACAACTGGACGCCAGCGGGCAGTCGGATCGACCTCTACTTCACCCCGGGCGTGTTCCACGGCATACCCGTCATCATGAACCGAGCGTGCTACGAGGATCTGCGCTGGTTTGATCAGGATCAGCTGCCACAGGATCTCGCTTCCCATGTGCGCGCCGCGGTCGACGCCTTCCGCAAACCCGAGTCATACGGCGAGACCGGCTGGCCGGATCGAGCATTGCCAGCATGACCGCGTGGGCCTGCCGTGTGGGCCGCGCAGGACTGATCCACGTGGAGCTCCTCGACCAGCCGATCCGGTGGCCGTTCACGGCCTGACGGCCGGTAAAATAGTAAAGTCGGGTGGGTGACCACATCCCGGGCGGCGGCTGGGAAATTACTGGCCATCAGTGATCTGCATGTCGCCTATCCCGAGAACCGTCAGATCGTCGAGGGGCTTCACCCGGAGTCGGCTGGGGACTGGCTGATCGTGGCCGGTGACGTCGCTGAGGTCGCCGCGGATGTCGAGTGGGCGCTGGCGCTGCTGCGCGACCGCTTCTCCACCGTGATCTGGGTTCCTGGTAACCACGAGCTGTGGACGCCGCGAAAGGACCCGGTGCGGTTGTCCGGTGACCGGCGATACCGACACCTGGTACAGATGTGCCGCGGCCTGGGCGTACTGACCCCGGAGGATCCCTATCCCGTCTGGGAGGGCGCCGGTGGCCCGGCGACCGTGGCACCGCTGTTCCTGCTCTACGATTACACGTTTCGTCCGGCGGGCACGCGCACCAAAGAGGAAGGGCTTGCCGTGGCCCACGAGGCGGGTGTGGTGTGCTCGGACGAGTATCTGCTGGACCCGGATCCGTACCCGGGTGTGGACGCATGGTCACAGGTGCGGGTCGCGCATACCCGGACGCGACTCGCCGAATGCGATCCGAACCTGCCGACCGTCCTGGTGAACCATTTCCCGCTGGTACGCGACCCGACAGCTATCTTGCGGCACCCCGAGTTCGCGCAGTGGTGCGGCACCGAGAGCACCGCCGACTGGCATCGTCGGTTCCGGGCCACCGCCGTCGTCTACGGCCATCTTCACATTCCGCGGACGACCTGGTACGACGGAGTCCGGTTCGAGGAGGTCTCGGTCGGTTATCCGCGGGAGTGGCGCCGCTGGAGCATCCCGCGGAATGTTCCCCGTCAGATTCTGCCGGAGCCCGATCTGTATCCTTCGGCTTGGAGCCTTTCGAGCCGGCAGGCACCGAGCCGGCAGGCACCGAACCAGCAGGCACCGAACCAGCAGGGCTGAGGCACACGTGACTGAGACCGGCCTGCTTGCGGCCCTTCTGCCCGCCGACGCGGTCGCGGTCGAGGCGTTCACCGACGACCCGGACGCCGTGCTGTTTGCCGAGGAGGAGGCGACCCTCGGGCGGTCCGTGGACAAGCGGCGCCGGGAGTTCACCACCGCCCGGGTATGCGCCCACCGCGCGCTCGCCACGCTCGGCCTACCGCCGGCGCCGATCCTGCCCGGTCCCCGACGCGAGCCGCAATGGCCCGCCGGAGTCGTCGGCAGTATCACGCACTGTGCGGGATATCGCGCGGCTGCCGTGGCCTGGTCTACCGATGTCGTCACGATCGGTATCGATGCGGAACCCAACGCGGTTGTCCCGCCGGGCGTCCTGGACCATGTCGCCCTGGCCGAGGAGCACGCCTGGCTCGGTCCACTGCAGGCACACCACCCCGAGGTGTGCTGGGACAGGCTGCTCTTCAGCGCCAAGGAGTCGGTCTACAAGGCGTGGTTTCCCCTTGCCGGGCGCTGGCTCGGCTTTGACGACGCGGTCATCACGGTCGAGCCGTCCACCGGTACCTTCTCCGCCCGGCTGCTGGTGGCGGGACCGATCGTCGCCGGTTGCGAGCTGACCGGGTTCACGGGTCGTTGGATGCTCGGCAAGGGCCTGCTCATCACGGCGATCACGCTGCCTGCGGTCACAGCGCCGTCCATCACAGGGCCTGCGATCACAGCGCCTGCGGTCACAGCGCCGTCCATCACAGGGCCTGCGGTCACAGGGCCGGAACTCTGACGGCGGAGACGACGTCAACGAGTTCCGCCCGGGTCGGTAGGTCCGCGGGTCGCGTCGGGCGCCATCCCGAGGCGAGCAGTTCTGCCACCCGTGGTTCCACCGCACGCAGGTCCTCCGGTGCATCGACCAGGTGCATGTGGCGGAACACCGCGCGTGCCACCACCGGGTCGGCAGCGGCGGCGGCGAGCACCATGAACCGCGGCATGGCAGCCGGGCTCGGCGGGCTCATGGCCGGAATGGCGGGAACGTCCGAAACAGTTTCGTTCACGGCGGCACGCCAGACTACCGAACGCGACCGATCCAGTGACCGGGCGTCGTCGAACCACGACCACAGCTCGTCATGGACCCAGGCGTCAACACGTTCACGCCACAGCTCGGGATCCGCCGGGTTCTCCGCGACCGCCCGGGCGAGGGTGAGAGCGTGCGCCACGGCCAACGACGTGCCCCGACCGAAATGCGGGTTGGTGCTGCAGACAACGTCGCCGATCGCGTGCACGCCCGGTGGCGTGGCCGGGCCCAGCGGCCGGAACACGTTGCGCAGCCCGTTCATGACCATGATGTCCGAGATCGGCTCGGCGACCGCGGGGTCGGTCCAGGCCGCGCCGAAGGGAACCACGCGCACGGCTGCGTCGAAGACGGGCACTGTGCGCAGGCCCGCCAACGCGCTGTCCTCCGGCAGATGCACGAACGTGACGGTGAAGGTCCCGGCGTCCTGGGGGAAGACCAGGAACGAGTAGCCGTCACCCTCCTCGACCCCGATCA
>NZ_CAUVXI010000247.1:0-6282 GCF_963555845.1 Protofrankia sp. Cas8
CTTCGGTATATATAGATTTGTGTCACGAATTGGCGCAAGGTTGGTCTCCTCGGGCCAGGGGCGCCTGGTGTCGTCGCCACCCGGCAGCAGGGCACGTAGCCGGTTGGCCTGCGTCGCCGGCGTCCCACTCCACCTGGCAACCGTTTGGCCGATCCGGCATGGGGGTGTCGTCCGGCAGGCAGCCCCGTTATTCGCCGTGGTAGAGCCGTTGCAGGTCGATGAGTTGGATGGTGTGGTCGTGGGCGGCGGCCTCGTGTAGTTCGGGTGTGAAGCCTGCCCCGCTGAAACACAGCAGGCGTGGGGAGTCGCCGTTGGCGGTATGTGTGGGTAGCAGGCTGCGGATGTGGTCGAGGCGCTGCAGGTGACTGATACCCATGGTTGTGTTCCATTTCGCTTCGCCGAGGGCGAGCAGGATTTCGCGTTCGGAGTCGTGGTGGCCGAAGACCGCGCCGTCGATCTCGTGGCTGGTCCTGGCGGTCGGGTCGTTGACGGTCCCGGCGTCGCTCTTCGCCCCTGACGTCGAGTGCCGCTCGCGGTAGCGGGCGGCCTGCAACGGGTTGACCGCGATCACCTGGTAGCCGGCGGCGATCAGCGCCCGCACCCACGGCCCCCGGTCCGTCTCGATCCCGATCACCACCTGATCCGGGTTGGCGTCGGCGGGCACGTGCCGGCCGATCAGCTCGTGCACCCGGCTGATGCCCGCGACGCCTTCCGGCAGCCGAGCCTTGCCCAGCCGGCGGCCAGCCTCGTCCTGGACCTCCACATCGTGATGATCCTCAGCCCAGTCGTCCCCCACGAACAGCAAGTTACGCCTCCCGTCCACGCCAACAGAAACATCAGCAGCCCGCGGGAGAACCACCAGCGACCTAATGGTCAAGTGCTCACGCCACGGTCGGCGGGCGACGACATCCCATCAGCGGTCAACTCTCCCGACCACCGGCAGGGACACGATCTGTCAATAGGACTCGACTACGTCCTGGTTCCGAGAGTGCTCACCCACCGGCGGCTACCAGCACCAAGCCTGCCCTACAGCCGACCCGGTAGCTCCCATTAGGTTCCGCCGCGATAGAGGGCGAGAGCCTCACCGAACTGGCGCAGGGCGTCGGTCTCGGTGGTCTCGGTGGCGGTGAACAGGAAACCACTGTCGGCACGGGTGATGGCGTCGAGGAGGAAGGTCTTGCCCTGGCGTCGCCGTCCGGAGACCACCCCGAGGGTGGCTTCCCGGCTCGGGTGACCGACGAAGCGGGTGAGTTCGGCCCATTCGAAGTCGCGGTCGAACACCTCGGCGGGCTTGTCCACCACGCGACCCTCCGATAACTCCACTTATTATAGCTGGAGTCATCCATCATATCCTGGAAGCGATCGTGCCGATCGTGCCGATCGTGCCGATCGTGCCGATCGTGCCGATCGTGCCGATCGTGCCGATCGTGCCGATCGTGCCGATCGTGCCGATCGTGCCGATCGTGCCGATCGTGCCGATCGTGCCGATCGGGACGGCGACCGGCGCGAACGGGCCTACCGGGGTGGGACTCTACGGACGTGGTTCGCGCAGTGTGGCCGGCAGGTTCCATTCAGGCGTGGCTGTTCATCCGGTTGGGCTGTGGAAGTAGTGGCCCTTGTCGAGATCGTCGATGAGGCCGGGGTCTTCTTCAGCGCCCGGCAGCGCCCAGCCGCGAGCCTGGCTGCCGAGGTGGGGATCGCCGTCCTCAGGATTGCGTTCGAACGCTGGATCGTCGAAGGGTCGGTGCCCTACTGTGGCCGCGTGGGTGTTGACGCCGACATTTCGGTGCCGGCGCGGCTCATCGCCGAGCCCGCGCGGGCCCGTATGCTCGTCGGGCTGGTCGGGGGCATCTGCCTGCCCGCGGGTGATCTGGCCCGCCTGGCCGGGGTATCGGCATCGACGGCCAGCGGGCATCTCAAAGCGCTGGTCGCCCACGGGTTCGTCACGGTGGAGCGATCCGGGCGCCACCGGTACTACACCCTGGCGAACGCCGACATCGCGTACGCACTGGAGGCTCTACAGGTCGTTGCCCCCGAGATCCCGGTGACGTCGCTGCGCGGGCACCGGGTTGCTGCCGAGCTGCGGGCCGGGCGGCGCTGCTACGACCACATGGCCGGAGACCTCGGGCTGCAGGTGACCGGGCTGCTGGTGCGTGCGGGCATCGTCGGACCGCTGCGTGCCGGCGCCACCGCGGACCTGCACCTCGACGGCCCCGGTCACCCGCTCCTCGACCGGTTCGCCCTGCAGGAGATCGGCGGCTCCCCGCGTCGCCCGCTGGTCCGGGGCTGCCTGGACTGGACAGGGCGCCAGCCGCACGTCGCGGGCCGGCTGGGCGCGCACCTGCTGACGGTCTTCCTCGACCGCGGATGGGTGACTACCCGCCCGGGCAGCCGCGCGCTGCGCCTGACCGGCGCGGGCGAGAGCGTGCTCGTCTCACTCGATGCCGGCGTGTCCGCCGCGTGGGAGGCCGGCTGAGTAGCGGGCGGCCAGGCCCTGGATGGCGCCGTAGGAGATCGCGGGCGGTGCCGGTTCGCCGTCGCGTATGCGGACCGCCACCTCCACCGCCCGGGCCAGCGCGGCACGGTACAGCAGCGAACCGCAGCTGATCCGCCGCACGCCGAGCCGGGCCAGTTCCGTCGCCGAGTGGTCCGCTGAGGCGAGCACGTTGACGGGGACCGGCACCGCGGAGACGATCTGCCGGATCTGCGGGCTATTGAGCCGTCCGGGCACGAAGACGCCGTCGGCCCCCGCACCGACGTAGCGACGAGCCCGGTCGACGGTCTCGGTCTCGGTCTCGGTCTCGGTCACGGTCGCAGTGGCGGCCTGCGCGGTCCAGAACGTGTCGACGCGGGCGTTGACGAACAGGCGCGGGCACCGGTCCTTGATCGCTGCGATTTTGGCTGCGTGTGCGTCGGACGCAACGAGTCGTCCCCGGGTGGTGTCCTCGATGTTGATGCCGTCGACTCCCAGCGAGGCCGCGTAGTCGGCGACGGCGGCCGGGTCGTCGGCGAAGCCGTCCTCGATGTCGATCGAGACCGGGCACGGCAGGGCGCGAAGCCGGCGCGCGAGGCGACGGGTGAGCTCGGGGATCGCCCGGGAGGCGTCGGCCAGCCCGTGCTGGGCCGCCAGCCCCAGGCTCGTGGTGCCGATCGCCGGGAAACCCGCCACGAGCAGGGCCGCCGCGGACGCGGCGTCCCAGGCGTTCGGCAGGATCAGCGGGTCGCCGGCCCGGTGCAGGTCAGCGAAGGTCATTGCCGCATTGCCGCATTGCCGCATTGCCGCCGCCGCGAGCCGGTGCGCGAGGTCCCGTCCCGGGCAGGCATGCCGGCCGCTACCGAACGGTGCCCCGGACAGGTCCACCTCGACGGTCTCGCCGCGGGGGCCGACCCGCCGGGTGCTCGGGATGGGCGGCGGGCCGTCCCCACCGCGGCGCAGGTGGGTGATCAGCGCGCGGGTGGCGGTATGGGCCTGCACGAGCACGCACAGCTTCGCCGCCGTCAACTCGTCGTGGCCGCCGCACACTGCGATGAGCCGCTCGACGGCGTCGTCGGCCTCGGGTATCACCGGCAGATGGGGGTGGTACGAGGCAGCAGCCGACGCGACGTCGGCCACGAGGTGCTCCGACAGTCCCAGCGCCGTGAGCAGCATCGCGGTCGGATCGCCGCCCGGGCGCGGATCGACCACCAGGCCGGACAGCAGCTCATCGATCAGCCTCCGGCGGCGCGCGTGGTCAGCTCCCTCGCTGAACCGCGCGACGCTGCCGCGCAGCCAGGCGACGCCGGAGCCGTCCGCCGGGCACCGCGGCACTGAGAACGCAGGGTCGTCCAGGACGGACGACGGCATCTTCTCCACGACTTGATGGTGGACCGCCAGCGTTTCGGTGACGCCCGAACCGTCCCCGCCATCAACCGGATCAGGCACGGTTCCGGTCGTGCCGGCGCATCCACGTCGTCCTGCCGTTGTTCGTCGTTCCTCGAGCCAAGGCGGACGCAACAGACGCGACATCATGGTCACCAGCCAAGCCCCCATGGCTACTCGTTCGGCTGCTCGCAGGCCGGCTATCCCGTCCGGGCTGCCCACAGCGCACAGATGGGCAGTGCCCAGATCCGGTCGTCGAGATCGAAGGGGATCGGGCCGGTATGGAACACGACTCCCGCGCGGAAGTCCGGGCCGAGCTGATCGCGCAGCCATATGAGGTGGCGGGCGTCCCGAGCGGTCGGCGCCGAGGAAGCCTTGATCTCGATTCCGATCACTTCGCCTCCTCCGAGGTCTATGACGACGTCGACCTCTTGGCCGTCCCGAGAGCGGATATGGTGCAACCGGGCACGGGGGTGGAGTAGGGACACTTCCGGCCGTAGCTGCGCGACGACGAAGGTGTCAATCAACCTGCCGAGCAGGTCTCCGTCCCGCAGGACGCTCCGCTCGTCCACCCGGGCGGCGGCGAGCGCGAGCGCGGGATCGGTCAGGTATCGCTTCGCCCGCTTGGTCAGCCTGTTCAGGCGGTTCGTCGCCCAGGCAGGAACCAGTTCGATCAGGTAGAGGGCAGTCAAGATCCGGTCGTACGCGTCCGCGGTCCGCTGGTTGATTCCGGCGGCCTGGTAAACCGTGCTTTCGGCGGGGAGGCCGGCCGTCGAGAGCCCGAGAACCTCGAGGTAGCGGCGTAGTCGAATCGGGTCCCGTCGCTCCCCCGCGGCCAACACGTCTCGATTGACGACGTGATCGATGTAGGCGTCCAGCCACGCGAGTCGCCCTGGTGCGCTCAGGTTCAAGGCGGCCTCGGGGAAGCCGCTCCTCAATGCCAGGTCGACGTAGTCATCCAGGCCCGGGGACGGGCCCGAGATGCTCAGTTGCGAGATGTCCGAGTCCAGAAGCAGATCTAGCAGGCTCGGCTGATCGACGGAGTGAGCGATCTCCCGTTCGGTAAGACCGTGCAGGACCAACCGGACGACCCGACCCGTCCCGGGCCACTGGCGGGTCGTGAAGTCGGCTTCGACGCTGCCGGTGAGGAGAAACCGGCCGGGACGAGGATCGTCGTCGACTGCGCGCTTGACCGCGCCCAGGATCTCCGGTACCTCCTGCCACTCATCGAGGAGAACGGGTTCCTGCGCGCGCCGCAGTGCTGCGTCCGGGTTCGCGGCAACCGCTGTGGCGACCGCGGGGTCATCCAACCGCAGGATGTCGTTGGCGATCCGCCGGGCGGAGGTCGTCTTCCCCGCGGCGCGCGGGCCGGTGACCATGACGGCGGGCAGGCCTGCGAGCAGACTCGCCAAGCGCCCGTCGGCGATCCGCGGAACATACCTTGACGTGGCCATACGGCCACAGTACACAATCTGCGAGTCTAGCAGTACAAGGTTTGCGCTCCTACTAGTACATGTTTTGCTGAGCCATCAGTACAAGGTTTGCGGCGCCGAGTACACATTCTGCGCTTGGCGACGAACAGATCAGTGACAGCCTCACGAGAGCAGGACCGCCATGATCGGGGTCGAAACGACCCTCACGTGTGTCGCAAGAGTGCACCTATCACCGAAGGCCCACGCCGCGAAGAAGATCACCAGCAGGTGCTTGACCTGCGGAATCATAGGTGGAGCTGAGGGGATGGAAATTGAACCCTGATCTAGGTGGCCGGTGTTTTTCGCTGCAACTATCTCTGTTGACGTTGCTGTCGGGGTGTGTCGGTCATCCCGACAGCTGGCCCTACGGGTATCGAATGGCCCCACCTACCGGCGAGACCTGGCCCCACCCCTTGTCTGGCGGGGGTCGGTTCGGTGAGTTCTGGCCCCACCGGCGGTGGTTGACGGTGAGTGACGCCGGGCCCTCTCTGCCAAGTTTGGTTGAGACAGAACGATCAGTCCGTCGGGTGTAGCGAGTAGGGCGAGATGCGGATCAGGATCTTGTGACATTGACCATGAATGACGTGTCGTCGGGTGGTCCAGAAGGACTGAGTGGGAAGGGGAGGAAAGAATCCGGACCGAGGGACGGCCAGACGACGCGGCGGACGTTCACCGCCGCATACAAGGTGAGGATCGTCGGGGAGTACGACGCGTTGACCGAGCACGGCGCTCGGGGGGCGTTGCTGCGTAGGGAAGGGCTGTACGAGTCTCATATCGGTAAGTGGCGTCGCGCACGGGACCAGGGCGCCCTGGGCGCGGCACGTACGTCCGGGCCGGCGACGGCAGTGCCGGCGGAGAACCGGCGTTTGAAGGCGGAGAACGCGAGACTGACCGCGGAGCTGGCGAAGACCCGGCCGGTACTCGAGGTCATGGGAAAAGTACACGCTCTCT
>NZ_CAUVXI010000247.1:6386-7389 GCF_963555845.1 Protofrankia sp. Cas8
GTGTACCACGAACGTCGAGTAAGGCAGCCGCCTAAGGTAGGTCGACTGTTTCTGCGAAGGCGTGTAACTGCATGGGAGATGGAGGATTTGTGGCCCTCCGGAGTCGCCCTGCGGGGGGAGACTTCAAAGCACCTCAAGCTGCGTTAGTTGAAGCCTGTCGTGGTGAGCGTTGAGGAAAAGGCGCACAAGATGCGTCAGCTGGGGACCGGGAAGGTGAGCTCAGCTCTCCGCTGATGAAGCACCGAAATGTACAGCTGGCATCGAAACTAGGGTGTAGAGAGTGTCCTAGGATTAGCCTGGCGGATACCCGTTTACTGGCCAGGCGGTGCCCGGTGTGAATGGCGGCACGAGCCCGGTCTGCGGCTTCCGTGCGGAACGTGGGATGGCATGCCCCGATACTGTCCCGGCTGGTCCGGGGCGAAAGTGAGCCCGCCAAGCGGCAGAAACCGTAAGGCGTTGAGTATCGTCGCGGGGTGTGCAGTCGGACCGGCCCATAGTAGTGGAGAAGCCCCTGTAATGGGGGTGGAGCGAAGGGGCTGGACTGTTCAGGTGAGTTCGTTCGGGCAACTGGGAGAATCCCGGGAGGGATCGAGTGGGCGAGCCGAAGCAAAGCGAGAAACCGTTTGAGATTTCGAAGTGGGAAGTGTGGGAGGCGTACCAGAAAGTCAAGGACAATAAGGGTGCACCGGGTGTGGACGGGGTGACTCTGGCCGAGTTCGAGGCGGATCTGAAGAACCAGCTGTACCGGATCTGGAACCGGATGAGTTCGGGGTCGTATTTTCCGCAGCCGGTGAAGGCGGTGCCGATACCGAGAGACGGCGGGCGGGGCATCAGGATGTTAGGTGTGCCTACCGTCGCGGACAGAATCGCGCAGACGGTGGTGGCGCGTCGTTTGGAAGGTCGCGTGGAGAAGATTTTCCATGTGGATTCCGACGGCTACCGGGTCGGCAGGTCGGCGATCGACGCGGTGGGCAAATGCCGGGAACGTTGTTGGAGAGACGAC
>NZ_CAUVXI010000248.1:0-2660 GCF_963555845.1 Protofrankia sp. Cas8
CTTCACGATCAGCGCCTTTCCGGTTCTCACCGTCTTCGCCAACAGCTTCAAGCAGGCACTCGTCTCAGCGTGTCCAGCCTGCAAGATCGTAGTTGTCAATCAGCAGGTCAGAGATCTCGGGACCAGGACCCCACAGAGTGTCGTGGAAACAATCAAGCGTGATCCGGACATTGACTGGGCGATCTTCTCGCTCGGTGATCTGACGATCGGCGTGCCGGACGCGCTGCGGGCGGCCGGACTGCAGGGCAAGGTCAAGGTTGGCGGCGAGACCCCGACCACGGCCAACATCGAGGCATTGCGGGCCGGGACGGAGGAGGTCTGGACGGGTTTCGCCGCGACGATCCTCGGCTGGCGCGACGCCGACCTGCTCGCCCGCTATTTCAACGGCGACGACCTCGACCGGGCGAACCGGACGTTGCTGCCCACCCAGCTCATCACCAGGGACACCGTGGACGCGGCTGCGCTGGACTCGACCGGGTACTACGTGGGTTTCCCAGGTTACGTCGATGCCTTCAGGCAGCTCTGGAAGGTCGGATAGTTCCGGAGTCCGCGTCACCGGCCGCCGGGCGCTCTTAGGATATGTCCGCTATCCTGAATCAGCCTGGCGGGTGGACGGCGTCGTGGTCGTGGTCGTGGCGGTGGCCGTGGCCGTGTCTCGCGCGATCGCGAACCCCGGCCCCGCGTCCCCGAACCAAGTGGGAGAGGTGGTGCAGGGTGGTCTCGGACCAGCTGCCGTCGTCGCTGTCGGCGTGCGTATATGACAGTGATCATGAGATTTTCCGCGACGTGGTACGGGCTTTCATCGCGCAGCGCGTGCTTCCGAACATCGATGCGTGGGAGCGGGCCGGTATCGTCGATCGGGCGATGTTCTCCGACGCCGGTGCGCAGGGCCTGCTCGGATTCGGTGTCGATGAGAAGTACGGGGGTCCCGGTATCGAGGATTTCCGGTTCAACGCGATCGTGGGGCAGGAATTCGGCCGTGCGCTGGTCTCTTCAGCGGGCCTCGGTCTGACCTTGCAGAATGACATCGTCCTGCCCTATCTGCTCGGCCTCGCCACGGACGAACAGAAGGCGCGCTGGCTTGCCGGTACGGTTTCGGGTGACACTGTCCTCGCGGTGGCCATGACCGAACCGGGTACCGGCAGCGACCTTGCGGGTATCCGGACCCGCGCGGTCCGCGATGGTGACGTCTACGTGGTCAACGGAGCGAAAACCTTCATCTCCTCCGGTCAGCATGCTGACCTCGTGGTAACCGCCGTGCGTACTGCCGACGATCCGCACCGTGGGCTGTCGCTGCTCGTCATCGAGCGCGGGATGGCGGGTTTCGAACGGGGCCGTAACCTGGAGAAGATCGGTCTGCATGCGCAGGACACCAGCGAGCTGTCCTTCATCGACGTCCGGGTGCCAGTCGCCAATCTTCTCGGGGAGGAGAACCGCGGGTTTTATGCCCTGGTCGGCAACCTGCCGCAGGAGCGGCTGTCCATAGCGGTCACCGGGCTGGGCGTGGCGGAGGGCGTACTCGCCCAAACCCTGGTCTATGTGAAGGAGCGCACCGCCTTCGGCCAGCCGATCGGGTCTTTCCAACACAGCAGGTTCGTCCTGGCGGAGCTGGCGACCGAGGTCGACATCGCCCGTACGTTCATCCTCGACTGTCTGGTGGAGCATCTGCGTGGCGAACTCAGTGCCGCGCGTGCGGCCAAGGCGAAGTACTGGGTCACCGACCTTCAGTGTCGGGTTTCCGACCGTTGCCTGCAGTTGCACGGAGGGTACGGCTATATGCGTGAGTATCCGGTTGGCAGGGCCTTCGTCGATTCCCGGGTTCAGACGATCTACGGTGGGACCAATGAGATCATGAAGGAGATCATCGGTCGGGATCTCGGTTTGTGACCAGCTGTGGGCGTTGCGGGTGCGGTTCACCCAGGTTTTCGCCTCGCGGCCCCGGAGGCCCGGGATGGGTGGGCGACGGTGTTCGGGGACACCGCCGCCTGTCTCACCCCGGGACAGCCGGTGATCGGCTGGTCAGCGAGGGGCCATCCGGATGGCGCCGTCAAGACGGATGACCTCACCGTTGAGCATCGGGTTGGCGATGATGTGCTCGACCAGCGCGCCGTACTCGTCGGGGTCGCCGAGGCGGTTGGGGTGGGGCACCTGGCGGCCGAGCGAGGCCTGCGCCTGCGCCGGAAGGCTCGCGAGCATCGGTGTGGCGAACAGACCCGGGGCGATGGTCACTACTCTGATCTGCTTGTCCGCGAGGTCGCGGGCGAGCGGCAGGGTCATGCCGACGACGCCCCCCTTGGAGGCGGAGTAGGCGGCCTGTCCGATCTGGCCCTCGAACGCGGCGACCGACGCGGTACACACGACCACGCCACGCTCACCCGTGATGGGCTCGTTGCGAGCCATCCGCTCGACGGCAAGTCTGATCACGTTGAACGTGCCGATCAGATTGATCGTGACCGTGCGGGTGAACGTCTCCAGCGGCATCACGCCGGTCTTGCTGAGGATCCGGGCCGGCGGGCCGATCCCGGCGCAGTTCACCACGACGCGCAGGTCGCCCAGGCTGTCGGCGACATCGAGCGCGGCGGAGACCTGCTCGGAGTCGGTGACGTCCGCGGGCGCGAAGGTGGCCTTGCCGAGATCGGCGGCGGCCTGCTCACCACCTG
>NZ_CAUVXI010000248.1:2685-7241 GCF_963555845.1 Protofrankia sp. Cas8
GGTCACTACTCTGATCTGCTTGTCCGCGAGGTCGCGGGCGAGCGGTCCAGCAGCACGACGCTCGCGCCCGCGCTCACGAGACGACGGGCTGTCGCGAACCCGAGCCCGGACGCTCCCCCTGTGATCACAGCGATGCCGCCGGCGATATCCATCTGTCCGAGTCCTCTCCTGTTTCGTTCGTGCCGTTGCCGTTGCCGTTGCCGTTGCCGTTGCCGTTCCTATTGCCGCTGCGACTGCCGCTGCGGCTGCCGCTGCCGGGCGCTCTTACAGCCGCTCGATGATGGTCGCGTTGGCCATACCGCCGCCCTCGCACATCGTCTGCAGGCCGTACCTGCCGCCCGTTGCCTCCAGATAGTTGACCAGCGTCCCCAACAGGCGGGTACCGGATGCGCCGAGCGCGTGCCCGAGGGCGATCGCGCCGCCACGAGGGTTGAGTTTCGCCGGATCGGCGGCGAGATCGTGTGCCCAGGCCAGCGGCACGGGTGCGAACGCCTCGTTGACCTCATAGGCGTCGATGTCGTCGATGGTCAGACCGGCTCGCGCGAGGACCTTCTGGGTTGCCGGGATGGGGCCGGTGAGCATCAGCATCGGGTCGTCACCAACCACCGAGAACGCGTGGAAGCGGGCGCGTGGGCGCAGGCCGAGCTCATTGGCGGTCTGCTCGCTCATGATCAGCGCAGCGGACGCCGCGTCCGTGAGAGGGGAGGAGTTCCCAGGGGTGATCTTCCAGTCGATGTCGGGGAACCGTGCCCTCATGTCCGCGGTGGCGAAGGAGGGCTTGAGGGCTGCGAGCCCCTCGGCGCTCGTGCCCGCCCGCACGGTCTGGTCGACCAGATGCGTGCCGGTTGTGCCATCCGGCGCGGGTGCCGTCACCGCCACGACCTCGTTGTCGAACGCGCCCGCAGCCGCGGCGTCGGCGGCGCGCTGGTGAGAGGCCGCCGAGTAGGCGTCGAGAGCCTCGCGGTCGAGCTTCCACTTCTTGGCAATCAGCTCGGCTGCGACCCCCTGGTTGACCAGGCCCTGAGGGTAGCGGGCGTGGAGTCCCGCGTCCTGCGGGTCCTGGCCGATGGTCGGCGTGCCCATCGGAATGCGGCTCATCGACTCGACGCCACACGCGATCACGATGTCGTAGGCACCGGCGATCACGCCCTGCGCACCGAAGTGCGCGGCCTGCTGACTGGAGCCGCACTGGCGATCGACTGTTGTCGCCGGCACGGTCTCCGGAAATCCCGCGGAGAGCACGGCGTTGCGGGTGATGTTCGAGGACTGCTCACCCACCTGCTGGACACATCCGCCGATGACATCCTCGACTCGTGCCGGGTCGAGGCCATTGCGTTCGATCAACGACCGAAGCACGGTCGCGAGCAACGCAACCGGGTGTACCCCGGACAGGGCGCCGCCCGGCTTGCCTCGTCCGGACGCGGTCCGAACGACATCAACGATGACAGCGTTGTTCATGAATTTCCCTCCGGGCGGGCTCTGGTCGGCCAGCGGCTGCGCGATCCCGATCCTGCTCGCGCGGCAGGAGGCCCTGAACAATCAAGGAAGTCGCCGGGCGTGGTCACAACGAACCGCTCGCCGACCTCTGTCGTCAGTGGACTACCGAGCCCATCGTCATCCACCGGACATTACGCGGTCAAAAAACCGGAATTTTTGGTAGGTTAGAGACCTTTTTATCCTGATTTTTGGATCCGGGATTTCCACGTGTGGGACGGTCGGGTCCGGGGGAGTCGGCGGCACGGCAGCCGGCCCCGAGCCGAGGTGTCGTCCCGTGGTCACGACGGGGACGGCTGCCTCCGTCGTCGCGTAGAACATCAGTTATGCGTGGGCGCGGTGACCGATGGTGGCGGCTGGGGCCGGCGGTGGTGGGGTTGGTTGTGCTGATCGGCTTGGCGGTGTTGTGGGTGCAGGCGCCGATCTTCTACCCGCCGCCGGCCGACGGTCGGGCACCGGCGATCGCGACCACTCGCACCGGGATCGTCATCGCGGGTGCCGCATTGATCATATTTGTCGGTCTGATGATGAGCCTTGCCGAGATCCGCCGGGCCGCCACCCGGGCGACCGAGAGAGATCGACAGGTGGCTGAGCGGCAGCTGGCCGGACAATTGATCGAGCGTTACACCCGAGCGGTCAACCAGCTGGGCTCGGACACGGCGGACGTGCGTCTCGGAGGGATCTATGCTCTCGAGCGGCTCGCGGGGGGTTTTCCCGAGGAGCAACCCGCCGTGGTCGAGATGCTGTCGGCGTTCGTCCGCGAGCACACGCGCCTCGGTCGGCCCGGCAACCGGCGGTGCAAGAGCGCGGCCGACGGACCGGAGACCGACATCCAGGCTGCGATCAACGTACTGGGTCGGCTCCCGGCGCGGGATGGGGTCCTGCGTGCCGATCTGACCGGCGCGGACCTGGCCGGTGCCCGGTTGGACCGTGCGAATTTCACCCGTGCGCGACTTGACGGCGTGAACCTCGCCGGCGCCCGGCTGGTTGAGGCGAACCTCACGCGGGCCGGGCTGGTCGGGGTGAACCTGCGCACCGCCCGTCTCGACGGGGCGGATCTGACCGGAGCTCTGCTGGACAGGGCCAACCTCACCGATGCCCGGTTGGAAGGGGCCGACCTCACCGGCGCATGGCTGGACGGCGTGGATCTCACCGGCGCGGTGCCGCTGACACAGGAACAACTTGAGGTTGCCCACGGGGATGCCGCGACGGTCCTGCCGGTGGGGTTCACCCGGCCGACCTCCTGGCCCGAGGCGATAACCGTCCTGCTCTGACCGGGAACCTCCGGCTGGTCTGGATCGGATGGCTGCGAGTCGGACAGAAGATCCAAAACGCGCTCTGAGTGCCGACTCGCGGATCCCGGCAGCGGCTGAATACCTCGTTAGCACCAGATACCCGGTCGACACCCGTCGGTCGACGCTGCGGGCATTGCGCAGTGCGTTCCGGTGGACGTGACCTAGCTATCAGTTTCGCGACAGCTTGGTCGGGAAATCATGTGTGGTGAGCGGCGCGGCCCCGATCGCGACTCTGTCGGTCGCCTGTCGCCGGGTGCGATCGCCATGCGGGCGAGATGCGGGCGAGAGGTCGCCATTGGTCCGGCGTTCCGGGGGTATTTAACGCTAGGTAATGATGGTTACGATCCGAGATTGAGTGGATGCCCTGTGGAAGCAGCCTGAAAGATCCTTTTTCGGCTGCTGCTGGAATCGACGGCCAGAGCATCGCGGGCATTTGCTTCCAGTCGGACTCGGATTGATGTGAAAATGTGGCGAGAGTCATACGCGTGCCCGGCATTGTAAAGATCGTTTAAATATGTCCTAATCGGACATTAGCCGCAAAAAGACAAGAGGCAGCCGAGGCGGTGATCCCGTCCCGGCTGCCTCGGCTGCCTCTTGTGTGCGGTGTCCCGTGCTGGAACCGCGGAGCCGGTCCCGCGTTGCGGTGACCGGGTGGAGCGTTGCCGTCAGGCTGCGCCGACGGCGGTCAGGGCGACCCGGGCGTGATCGGTGAGATCGGCGGCCCCGGCGCACCCGGTCCGTTCGATCTCACGGCAGAGCGTCGCGACGTCCCGGCCGGCCATTCCGGAGTCGAGAAGAGCCGCCTGCTCCACGGCCTGATGCCCGAGCTGAATAGCGGCGTCGGCATCGCCGGCCTGGACGTGCGCCACACCGAGTCTGGTCATGGCTTCCACCCGGGCGCGTGGGAAATCACCGGCCAGCCCGTCCGCGGCATTGTCCAGGTACGGAATCGCCGCGGCTCCGTCACCGCTGGCCAGTAGCGCTTCACCAGCGAAAAGTGAAATGCAGGACGGGACGCACCAATAGATGTGCGGAGGATCCTCCGCCGGCTGCGACTGGCTGATGAGATGAACCGCGTCCTCGGCCGTCCTGGCTGCGGTGGTACTTTCGCCGGCACGGCCGTACGCGAGAGCCAGCGCGCCGGAGATTGCCGCCTTCTCGGTGGCCGTCATTGCCGCCCGGGCCCCGGCCTGAGCCGACCGGAGCATGGTGACGGCGTCATTCGGGTCGCCATACCATGCCGCCTGCTCAGCCATGCAACGCAGGATGTTGGCACCGAGCGCGGGTTGGCCGGCCTCGCCGGCGGCCCGTAGCGCGACCATCCACAGGCGCTGGGCGCCGCCGTGGTAGCCGCTGTCGAACGCTGCCCACCCGGCCAGGCGGGCCAGCTCAGCCGCGACGGCGTACAGCCGTGCCTCGTGGGCGTGGCCGTACAGGGCGGTCCGCAGGACGCGTACGGCGACCCGCAGCTCCGCCATGGAAAGCTCGTATATGTCATCTCCTCCTAGAACGTCATCCATCTTGCGAAGCGTGTCGACCCGCCGCTCGAAACCCGCGACGAGCGAGTCGTTCACGCGCTTTCCTTCGAGCGCCGCGGCAAGCCCGGCTGAATCGGTCATGAGCCAGTGATGTGCGACCGAGGTCAGCGCCACGCCGGACACGCTGAGAAATTTCCGCCGTTCCATGTTGGCGGTCACCTCCTCGAACCCGACGGCCAACCCGTCAGGTCTCCATAGAAGGTCGAGATCGGCGTCTGCCCATCGAGCC
>NZ_CAUVXI010000249.1:0-1635 GCF_963555845.1 Protofrankia sp. Cas8
GACCTGTTCGACGCCCGGGTGTACACCAACGACCTGCCGTTTTCCAAGCCGCATCCGGACGCGTTCCACGCCGCGCTCGCCTCGCTCGGCGTGCGTGACCCGGGTGCGGCGGTATTTGTCGGCGACCGTCCGGCGAGCGACATAGCCGGGGCCCGTGGCGTCGGCATGCGCACCGTGCTGCTCTCCGACGGCGCCGGTCCCCGATCCGGGGTGCCGGGGGAATCCGGTGACGGCCGGGCCGACGCGGTGATCGGGCGGCTCGGGCGGCTGCTGGGCGTCCTGGACGGTTGGGCGGCCGGTCGCCGACGGCCGTTCTCACGCGCCGGGTAGCGCCCGGATGGCCTGGCCAGGGGGCTGGCCTGCCGCGATCCGGGCCTGCTGGCCGCGCACCGCCATCCCGGCCAAAGCGTCGGTCACCAGCGCGCGTCCCTCGCCCGTCAGGTCGCCGATCGCGTCGTAGGCGGCGGCCGAACAACGGTCCTCGATGTCGGCCAGCAGCAGGAGCACGCCGGCCAGGTCGGTGGATACCGGCGGCAGCCGGTACGCGGCCTGGGCCGCTGGCGCGTTGCCGCCCCGGTCGAGGATCTCGGCCACCAGTCGGTCACGCAGCTCCCGATGGGCGGTGAACGCATTCTGGGCCAGGACCCGGGTCGACTCCACCACCGGCCGCAGTGCGGCCAGCTCACCGCCGGCCGCGGCGGTGACATAGACGGCGGCGTGTTCCATGGCGAGCAGGTTTGACAGCGTCTGGACGGCGGCGGAGTCGGGCGGTAGGTGCTCCTGTGCCGGCACCGGTCAGCCGACCAGCGGGGCGAGCAGGTCCGCATGTGCGGTCTCAGCCGCATGAATGCTGGCCAGCAGCGGCGCCAGGCTCGCCGAGGCGGCCAGGCACTGGGTCCGCAGTGCTGTCGCGGCCGCGCGCTCCAGCGTCAGTAACCCCGCCACACTAGCCTGCGCGGCCCCGGTGGCGGCTGTGGCCGTCGTTGCAGGTGTGGTGGCAGGTGTGGCCGCGGTCGCGGGTGTGGCCGGCACCAGGCGACTGACATGCTCGGCATGGTGGGCACGCACCGCGCGCAACGTCGCCGCAATCGAGGGATACGCGGCGATCGCGCGGTCGTACGCGACGAGCAGCGCGTGTTCAGACCTGAGCGCGGCTCCGCGCAGAAGGTCGTCGGCGGTGGCCGCCGCCGGGGTGGCAGTGTGTTCCCGGGCCGCTCGTGTCCAGCTGCATCCGACGAGGGCGCTGGCCGCAGCCAGTGGCAGTGCGCCGAGCACGACCCGTCTGGAGGACCCCTGAGCGGGAATCATCGAGCTCACGGCCCAGCAGCTTGGCACAGGTTGGCGGGCAGCGTGCTGCCTGCATGCCGGCCGTGCCCGCGGGCGGACCCGGATGAGCCTCGGGCGGCGACCGACGTAGGCTGAGGATCTCGAGAGGACGTCACGCCGGTGCGTGGCGATGAACGCCAGTGTGTGGCGACGGAGAGGAGCGGGTCGACGTGGGCGACGCCGTGGCCGCAACCCATGCCGGCGGCGGGCGAGGCCGCGCCCACCTGGTCCGCCTGCTCACCCCGGAGCTGGCGGCTCATGGGTTCGACCTGGAGGACGTCGCGGTCACCCGGGCGGGTTCCCGCAGCG
>NZ_CAUVXI010000249.1:2022-7514 GCF_963555845.1 Protofrankia sp. Cas8
TGGTGCGGGTGGTGGTGGACCGTGACGACGGTATCGATCTGGACGCGGTCGCCGAGGCCAGCCGGGCCGTCTCCGCTGTTCTCGATGCGGTCGACGGCGACGGCGCACCTGTATCGGGCCCGTACGTGCTTGAGGTCAGCTCGCCGGGGGTGGACCGCCCGCTGGTCGCGGCACGGCACTGGCGGCGCGCCCGGGGACGGCTGGTTTCGGTGCACACCCGTGACGGTAGGCAGCTGATCGGCCGGGTCCGCGCCAGCGGGCCCGACTCGGCGGAGCTCGCGGTGGATGATCAGAGTGGGTCGGCAGGTGCGGTGCGGCGGATATCCTTCGCGGATGTCGCCCGGGCCGTTGTGCAGGTGGAGTTCCGTGCGACCGGGGACGATTCTGCGACCGGGGACGATTCTGCGACCGGTGAGGATTCTGGGACCGGTGAGGATTCTGGGACCGGGGCGGACGTGCAGGGGGAGGCGGAGCGATGAAGCTCGACGTGGCGGCGCTGCGTGGGATCGAACGCGAGAAGGACATCTCTTTTGACACCCTGGTGGAGGCGATCGAGACCGCGTTGCTGACGGCCTACCGGCACACCGGCGGCGCGGCACAGGACGCCCGGGTGGTCGTCGACCGGACGTCAGGCAATGTCGCGGTCTATGCCCGTGAGACGTCCCTGGACGGGCTGACCCGCGAGTGGGAGGACACGCCCGAGGACTTCGGCCGGATCGCGACGATGACCGCCAAGCAGGTGATCATGCAGCGGCTACGCGAGGCGCAGCAGGAAGTCACCTACGGACAATATGCAGACCGTGAGCATGATGTCGTCTCCGGCGTCGTCCAGCATCACGAGCAGCGAGCTGGTTCCAAGGTCGTGCTGGTGGATCTCGGCACGATTGAGGGTGTGCTCGCGCCGGCTGAGCAGGTCCCCGGCGAGCGTTTCGAACACGGGGACCGCGTCAAGTGCTATGTCGTGAGTGTCGTGCGCGGTGCGCACGGTCCCGCGGTGACGTTGTCTCGGACCCACCCGGAGCTGGTCAAGGGGTTGTTCCGCCTGGAGGTCCCGGAGGTCGCGGACGGCACGGTGGAGATCGTCGCGATCGCCCGGGAGGCGGGACACCGCAGCAAGATCGCAGTTCGGTCGACCGTCCCCGGAGTGAACCCGAAGGGCGCGTGTATCGGTCCGATGGGCAGCCGGGTCCGTGCCGTCATGGCTGAGCTGCGTGGCGAGAAGATCGATATCGTCGACTGGTCCGCCGAACCGGCCGCGTTCGTGGGTAACGCGCTGTCGCCGGCACGGGTCGCACGGGTCGAGGTCACCGATGAGGCCGGCCGCTCGGCCCGGGTGGTCGTACCGGATTACCAGCTGTCGCTCGCCATTGGCCGGGAAGGGCAGAATGCCCGGCTGGCCGCCCGTCTCACCGGCTGGCGCATCGACATCCATTCGGATACGGAAAGAAGCGCTACGGAAGGCGGCGGTGACCCGGTGTCGAGGGAACGTCCCGAATCGTCTCCCAGGCGGGTCGCGGCCCCGGCCGCGGCCCGTAGATCCCCGGCTGCCGGCAACCGCTCCGCGGGCGCAACGGGATAGACTGGCGATGGCGTGCCGTGCGGAGCCGGTCCGCACCTGCGTAGGGTGTCGTACCCGGGCGGTGCGGACCGACTTGGTGCGTATGGTGGCAGTTGGTGGCGAGCTCACACCCGATGTTCGCCGTCGTATGCCAGGGCGGGGAGCACACCTGCATCCCGATCTGGTCTGCCTTGATCTCGCGGAGCGTCGCAAGGCGTTCCCGCGGGCGCTGCGCGTTCCAGGGCCACTCGGGCTTGGACGCGTCAGGGCACACCTTGTTGAGCGGTAGATGATGCTGAACGGTAGATGATGTTGAACGGCACGTGATTGCGCACCGGCGTGGAGTTCACGGAAGATCGGACGACATCACCAGATGTCGACACGGAAGCAGGTCGAGACAGCGATGACCGCGCGATGAGCACGCAGCCATGATCACGACCAGCAGGTAACGAGGGTCACGCGGGCGGACCGCGGGCCGAAAGAAGGAGCACCGTGGTAGGAAAGGCCCGCGTACACGAGCTCGCCAAGGAGCTCGGAGTCGACAGCAAGACCGTGCTCGCCAAACTGAAGGATCTCGGCGAGTTCGTGAAGTCGGCTTCGTCCACAGTCGAGGCACCCGTCGTTCGAAAGCTCAAGGAATCGTTCCCGGCCGAAGGCGCGGCAACGCAGCGGTCGTCCGCCCGCGGTGGTACACCCCAGGGCAATGTCAGCTCCCAGGGCAACCCGCAGGGCAACGGCAGCTCCCAGGGCAACGGAGTCAGGCCCGGTACCGGAGCCCGTCCGGGACCGGTACCACCCCGTCCCGGTCCGCGGCTTCCCGGCCGCCCGGGTGCCCCCGGTGCCCCGGCCCGCCCGCAGGCCCCCGGTGTCGGGGTAAGCGCGCCCGGCCCGGCCCAGCCAGGCCCCGCCGCACCGCAGGTGCCGGACAGCCCAGCCCCCAACAGGCCGGCGGCGGACCTCCCCGCGGCCGCATCGGCTCCGGAGGTCACTCCGAGCGCCACTCCCGCACCCTCCGTGACTCCGCCGCCGTCGCGCCCTCGCCCGGCCGCGCCCAGCGTCCAGGCGCGACCTGGGCCTGCGGCCAGCGCGCCCGCGCCCAGCGTGCCGACGCCCGCGTCTAGTGCGCCGACGTCCGCGCCCAGCATGCCGGCAGCAGACACGCCGTCGCCGAGCCCGTCGCCGAGCCCGTCGGTGGAGATCCCGCCGGTGAAGGGTCCGTCCGGTCGTCCGGCCCCCGGGCCGCGCCCCGGGCCGCGCCCGGCCGGTCCTGGTAACAACCCGTACACGACGCCCAGCTCGCAGCCACGGCAGGCGCCGTCCGGCCCCGCGGCCGCCAGCGGTCCACCCGCCGGTCCGCCGCCGCGCCAGGCCGGTTCACGTCCAGGTGGTCCTCGTCCCGCCGGAGCCGGGGGCCCTCGTCCCGCCGGCGCCGGGGGTCCTCGTCCCGCCGGGACGGGCGGTCCACGCCCCGGTGGCAGCGGCGGTGGCCGGCCGTCGCCGGGCCAGATGCCGCCCCGACCAGGTGGTACCGGTGGCCGGCCGTCTCCGGGCCAGATGCCGCCCCGACCAGGTGGTACCGGTGGGCCTCGACCCAATCCGAGCATGTTCCCCTCGCGTCCCGCAGGTCCCGGTGGTCCCCGCCCAGGTGGTGGCGGTGCCGGTGCCGGTGGCGGGCGACCGGCTCCCGGTGGCGGTGCCGGCCGTCCGGGCGGCGGTAGTGGTGGTGGCGGCGGTGGCCGTCCCGGTGGCGGTGGGTTCGCCGGCCGCGGTGCACCCGGTCGTCCGGGCGGCGGTGCCGGCGCGGGTACGGGCGCGCCGGGTCGTCCCGGTGGCGGTGGCGCTCCCGGTGCCGGCGGTCCCGGCGGTCGCCCGACATCGGGCGGCAGGGGCCGCGGCGGCACGACCGCCGGCGCCTTCGGTCCCGGCGGTCGAGGCCGCCCGGGGCGCCAGCGCAAGTCCAAGCGCGCGAAGCGGCAGGAGTGGGAGAGCGGGCTGGAAGCCCCCCGCATGGGGGCGATGGTTCCGCGTGGGAACGGGCAGGCCATTCGACTGCCTCGGGGCGCATCCCTCGCCGATTTCGCCGACAAGATTGACGCTAACCAGGGCGCACTCGTCCAGGTCGTGTTCACCCAGCTCGGCGAAATGGTGACCGCGACGCAGTCGTGCACGGACGAGACCCTGCAGTTGCTCGGGGTCACTCTCGGGTATGAGGTGCAGATCGTCAGTCCCGAGGACGAGGACAAGGAGCTGTTGGAAAGCTTCGACCTCTCCTTCGGTGGCGCATACGGCGACCAGGTCGAACTGTCCGCGCGTCCGCCGGTTGTCACCGTCATGGGCCATGTTGACCATGGCAAGACGAAGTTGCTCGACGCGATCCGGTCGACGGATGTGGTCGCCGGTGAAGCCGGCGGCATCACCCAGCACATCGGGGCCTACCAGGTCCGGGCGACGGTCGACGGGGATGAGCGAAAGATCACCTTTATCGACACCCCGGGTCACGAGGCGTTCACCGCCATGCGTGCCCGCGGTGCGCAGGTGACCGACATCGTCGTGCTGGTCGTCGCCGCGGATGACGGCGTCAAGCCGCAGACGATCGAGGCGCTCAATCATGCCCAGGCGGCCAACGTCCCGATCGTCGTCGCCGTCAACAAGATTGACAAGGAAGGCGCCGACCCCCTGAAGGTGCGCGGTCAGCTCACCGAATACGGTCTGGTCGCCGAGGAATACGGCGGCGACGCCATGTTCGTCGACGTGTCCGCCCGTAACCGCACCAACATCGACGGTCTGCTGGAGGCGGTCATCCTCACCGCCGACGCCGCACTGGATCTGCGTGCCCCGACCGGCACGCACGCCCAGGGTGTCGCGATCGAAGGCCGACTGGACCGGGGCCGCGGCCCGGTTGCCACCGTGCTCGTCCAGCGGGGAACCCTGCGGGTCGGTGACTCGGTGGTCGCCGGCGACGCCTTCGGGCGTGTGCGGGCGATGCTCGACGAACACGGTGACCCGGTGCACGAGGCCGGCCCGGCCCGGCCGGTGCAGGTTCTCGGGTTCACCAGCGTCCCCGACGCCGGTGACAACTTCCTGGTCGTGCCCGAAGACCGGGTTGCCCGCCAGATCGCCGAGCGTCGCCAGGCGCGTGAGCGCAACGCCGAACTTGCGATGAGCCGCGGTCGCCCGACTCTGGAGACGATCCTGGAGCGGATGAAGGAGGGCGA
The DNA here is from genome assembly GCF_963555845.1 of Protofrankia sp. Cas8. Classification (NCBI taxonomy): domain Bacteria; kingdom Bacillati; phylum Actinomycetota; class Actinomycetes; order Frankiales; family Frankiaceae; genus Protofrankia; species Protofrankia sp. Cas8. Next base: position 6,796 of record NZ_CAUVXI010000249.1, read on the forward strand.
GAAGACCCAGCTCAACCTCATCCTCAAGGGTGACGTGTCCGGTTCGGTCGAGACGGTGGAGGACTCGCTGCTCAAGATCGACGTCGGCGACGAGGTCTCCTTGCGGATCATCGGTCGTGGTGTCGGTGCGATCACCGAGAATGACGTCAACCTGGCGAGCGCATCCGATGCGGTGATCCTCGGGTTCAACGTCCGTGCGGAGGGCAAGGCGCGCGAGCTGGCCGAACGCGAGCGCGTCGACGTCCGCTACTACTCGGTCATCTACCAGGCGATCGAGGACATCGAGAATGCTCTCAAGGGCATGCTCAAGCCGGTCTACGAGGAAGTCCAGCTCGGCACGGCCGAGGTCCGCGAGGTGTTCCGGGTTCCCCGGATCGGAAACGTCGCCGGTTCCCTGGTGCGTTCCGGGCTCATCCGCCGCAACACCAAGGCCCGGCTCATCCGGGACGGCGTGGTCGTGGCGGACAACCTCACGGTCGAGTCGCTCAAGCGGTTCAAGGACGACGCGACCGAGGTCCGCGAGGGTTATGAGTGCGGTATCGGGCTCGGCTCGTTCAACGACATCAAGGTTGATGACGTGATCGAGACCTTCGAACAGCGGGAGGTTCCTCGCTCCTGAGGACGCGGACCATGTGGACTGGGACGGGAGTTTTCGACCTTCTCCTTGGCGACGTTCGGTCGCTCAAGGAGAAGCGGTCGGTGGTTCGGCCGGTGGTGGC
>NZ_CAUVXI010000250.1:0-5467 GCF_963555845.1 Protofrankia sp. Cas8
GAGGCTGGCCGCCACCCGCCCTACCTGGATGCTCCTTATGTCAGGTTCGAATATCCGTCGCCGCAGGTGAGCATAAATGTATTCGAGATCGAATTCGGCTGGGCCGACCGCATCACCTTCGCGTAAGAGGCGAACCAGTTCGTCACCGAACACGGTGTATCGCCCAAAGGGCGCGAGCGCGGTTTCATCGACGGCGGTTGAGACGAGTAGATGGATGCCGTGCGCGTCCGCTTGACCCACCACGTCCCAGTCCAGAACCCTCGGCGCGCCGGCCACACCTCCGGGAACGCAGAGATCCAAGATGACGACTACCGACTCGGCCCGACAGTCAGCCAGCGCGTCTTGAAGCTCGGAGTAGGCCAACACGCTGTCGTCGATTCCCTCGCGATGATCATCGGTGCCAGCTGTTGCGAGGTACAGCTTGCCGTCGCCGCCGGTCAGTCCGTATCCCACGTAGTACAGCAGAAAAGCGTCCGTGGCCCGCTCTGCCACCACCGCGATGAGGTTGCGTAGCATCTGCGGCCCGCTAGGGTCGACATGCATGTGCAATCTGGTCGGGTCCAGACCACACTCGTCGACAAGTGCCTTGCCGATATGGCTCACCGTCGCCGCCACGGCCGGGAAAATTGAGGCCGGCTCGGAGCCCCCCGGCGAAACTGCCGCATACGGGCGGTGGGTGCCAGGACCCACGAGCAGAGCCCGTGATCCGGGCGAGCTAAGGGTGTTGGTCACTGAAATGACCTTGCGAGAAGCCATCGAACTCGCCTCACCACGGGCGTGCGAGCGCTCGACCGTGGCGGCGTATCTCCGCGCCCGGTTCCCGCCATGCGCGCACTTCCTCCCGTCCGCGTGCTGCCGGTTTCCGGCCCCAACTCGGCCGACTCTACTAGCCGTTCATGACATACCCATGGGATGTTGGTGAAATTACGGTTCTGCGCTGACTGTCCGTGGTTCCCGCCAGGGTCGGTAGTCTATCGACGTGCGAGGCCCTTGGCCGCCTGCCCTATTCTGACTACGTAGGGTGATGAAAGTGGAGCATTCGTTGCTCAAGCCGTGGCCCACGAGACGCGCACCCATCGGCAAAGTCGGACGCTGCGCTGGCTTGGCCCGCGCGTCGTGGGTCCAGTCGTCGGGATTGCTGGTGCAGAAGGCCGTCGAGCTTGATCCGGCAAGTTGACCTTGGTGGGCCAGATGCGAGCTCTGGGTAACCATTTAAGTCATCCAGAAACCATTCCTGTTTTCTTGATCCTATCGAAGGTGAGGCGGCGCTCCGCGTGTTCTTCGTTGAGTTTCTGTAGACCAACGACGGCCTGAATGTCGGTGTCGATACGACTCAGGTCACTTCGGTAGCGGGTCGCCGTGATGCGCCAGTTCTTCAGGTGTGCAATCGCCCACTCCACCGCTATCTTGATCTTGAAGAGTCGCGTGTTGAACTCCTTGTCCGCCTCCGTGAGATCAGCCCCAGGTTTCTTCTTGACCAAACTGATCGCGGAAGAACCCTGATGGTCTTTGTCGCCAAGCAGGCCACCGGAGTATTCCACCAATCGCGCCAACTCGGCCTCATCGAATCAGATCTGGATCAAGCGTGTAGCACGGGCCTCGACGCCCTGAATCTCGCGACGAAACTCCACTCTACTCGCATCGTTCATTAAATCGGCGACTTTCGGCGTCGCCTCCATGGCCATCATGGAAACAATCCAGCTGTCAACCGGTTCATCGCCCAGGCGGTCGAATTGTCAGGAGTAGGCTGAATGAAGAAAATTTACCATATCGCAGCCGCCGCCGACTGGAAGCATGCGAAACTCCACGGCGAGTATCGAATATCGACACGAGGCAGGTCGCTGGACGACCAAGGATTCATTCATGCCAGTGAGCCTCATCAAGTGGCTCTGGTCGCAAATATGATCTACAAGGGAGACCGAAACCTGCTGCTCCTGATTATCGACGTAAGTCGTGTCACGTCAGAAATCAGGTACGAGCATGTACCTGGATGGAAGGATCTATTTCCGCACATTTACGGACCGCTCGATGTTGATGCGGTTGTAGAAACAGTTCCCCTTGAAGCGGACATCGACGGAATATTTTCGTTTTCACCCAAGAGCAGGCAGTGAAATCGAGACGTCATATCCGTTCGGCAAATCGGTCGATGGTTGGCCTCGTGGATCTCCGACCGCACAGTATGTGGTCATCCGAGTCGAGGGCCGATGGGGCAGGTCGGGGACACTACGGTGGGTGGCAGTTGGCCGCGGCGGACGTGCGACGGGGGTGGGTGTGGGCGTCGAGGGTTCGCCGTACAGTGATCTCTGGCGAGGCCGATACGCCCGGCGGGCATCCGGGCTGGTCGCCTTGGAGGTCCGGGCATCGTTCGCGGTAGCATCTCCAACCGGAGATTGTTTCCTTGGCCGGTGGGATACCGAACGTCAGTGCGCTGCCGTTTTATGCGGTGGCGGCGATGATGGCGGACCTGGTCAGTCACCGGGGTGCGATCGTGCCGCAGTACGGCCTGGCCCAGGGCGACCCAGGGCCATATTTCTGAAGCCCTATATTGTTAGGGCGACCGGCAATAGGGACGCGGCGTCGCGGGGCCGGGGCACGCACCTCGCCACATCGCTCCCCATCCATCGCTGCGCGATGCACGGGTACCCCGGCTCCGTCGGTCGACACCCAACACCTCCGGTGCCTCTCTCCTCGCACCTCGCGATCTACGCACCCCAGCCCCACTCCTTGATCCACACCCCTATTGCCGGGCGCTCTTAGTCGGCATTGACTGCCGACAGAGAAACGGATCGGTCGCCGGGTGAGTTACTGGAGGGGGTTGATCCATTTCAGGTTGGGAAACCTGGCGAAGTCGGTGTCGTTGGAGTGCATCTCGCCCTGGTGCTCGATGGCATAGGCGGCCAGTTGGACATCGGTGATCAGATTTCCCGCGGTGCCGATCTCTTTGAGGAGCTCGAGTGCGATGCGCAGGTGTTCAGGACCTGGTACGAGAAGGTCGACGTTGGGTTGCTCGAGCCAGCCGTGCACGTATTCGACGGCGTCGTTGACGGCCAGCGGCGACTGGAGTACCCGAGCATGTGTGGCAATCCGCAGGAAGCCGAACACAGCGGGCTGGGTCAGGCCGACGCGGGCCGTGCTGTTGATTGTTTGTTCCCACCACGCGTGCGCGCGAGGGTGTTGCGGGAAGCCGGAGATCACCGCGTAGAGCAGCAGGTTGACGTCAGGGACGATCATGAGCCGCGCTGTGCGTTGTCGAGGATCGCCTCGTCTTCCAGCTCGTCGGCCAGCCCGTTGAACCCGGACGGATCGAAGCCCGGCCGCACAGCCGACTCGTGCGGCGTCAGGTGGTACGGCTCCTGCCGAGCGACGCGTGGCGCCAAGGCGCGTCGCAGCGCGTCGTTGACGATCTGCTTCATCGGGCGATGTTCGCGATGGACGGCCTCCTCGACCAGCCGGGCAACATCATCATCGAGAGTCAGGGTGGTCCGCATGTAAGGCATCATGATGTCTTCGATTTGATGCGTCAAGATGCTTCCATGCTTCTGCGAGATTCCAGAATCCCGATTTAGAGCGCCCGGCAGTAGGGGCGTGGATGAAGGAGCGGGGCTGGGGTGCGTGCATCGCGAGGCGGAGGAGGGAGGCACCCTGGTTGTGGGTGTCGACTGACGACAACGTGGCGAGGTGCGTGCCCCAGCCCCGCGACGCCGCGTCCCTATTGCCGGTCGCTCTTAGGGGTAAATTACACTTTTATTCACTGCGAGACTGACCATCCGATGACCGTGCGCGCCGGTCAGGCCCGGTGGAGCTGCTCCCCCGGCCGGGTGACGACGATCTCCGGAACGACCGCGTGCGCGGACAGTCGGGTGACCGACATGACGAGTTCGGCGATGTCCGCAGTTGCGATCATGGAAGTGGGGTCGAGCTGCTCGTGCATCCAGGCCGTCATGTCAGTGTGGACGTAGCCGGGGCAGATCGCGGTGGCCGACACTCCCGCGCCGGAGACCTCCGCGTTGATCGACCGACACAGCGAGGCGAGCGCGGCCTTCGTTGCTCCGTAGGCCGCCAGCGCCGGCTCCGCGTACACACCCGTGATCGACGACAGGGCTATGATTTTCACACCGCGGGTGGGATGGTCACGGGCCGTCGTCCGCATCACCGGCAACAGGGCCTGGACGAGCACGTACGGCGCCCGGACGTTGACCGCGAACTGGCGGTCGAACCGGTGCAGCGGCGCAGTGTCAAGGGCGGCGGCGTAGCCGATACCGGCTGACATCACCAGCACGTCGAGCCGGTCGTAGGCTTCGACGTGTTCCGCGGCAAGGCCCGTCACGTCCTGCTCGACGGCCATGTCGGCGCGGTGAGGGCGTACCGTGCCGCCGGCCGCCGAGAGTTCCGCGGCAACGTCGGCGAGCCCGGCGGCGTTCCGCGCGGAGATCGTGAGGTCATAGCCGGCCGCGGCGAGCGACCGGGCGATCGTCAGGCCGATCCCGCGCGATGCTCCGGTGACGAGCCCGACGGGGCGGGGGGAGCCGGTCACCCTGACGCTCCCTGTTCGCTCCCCGCCTGGCAGGGAGATCTGGTTACCGCATGGCCGATCAACTGCTGATCGCCTCCAGGCCGGCGGCTGCCGGCGCCGGGACCGCGCTGCCGGCCGAGGTACCGCGCCAGCTCCACCACCTCGGGATCCTGACGCAGATCAACCGACACGAAGCAGCTCCGTCCTCGTGCATCGTCGTGGGTCCAGCGCTGATCTTGGCGGCCGGACGCTCTCATGCACGGTAGCCGCCCAGCCGGGCTTGGAGCCAGCAGTGTCGATGACGCCCGCCGTGCTCGCCAGGTTCACTCATTCGACGCCGTCGGACCCCGGGGTGGTGGCGTTGCCGTACCCGGCGGGGGGCGGCGCGCCGGGTCTTCAAGGCGGGCGGGATCGTGCTCGGCGGCCTCGAGGACGTGACCGACATCGTGACCGACATAGTGGCCGGTACGTGTCGGCAGCGGGGTTGGACTGGTCGTGCTCACGACGCCGCTCGGGCGCTGGAGCTCAACCTCGTTACCGAGGTTGTGGCGGATGAGGCTCTCGCGGACCATGCCCTGGCGCTGACCCTCCCGTCATTCCCCAGCGCTGCGACGGCACCTGGGTGTCTCGCCGACGCGCAACCATCACGCATCCCACGTGCCATCGTCGACCAGGGCTGCGAATAGTGGCCCTACGTCACGGACCGGACCGCACTTTCGTCTGACGACATCCACCGGCCCGGCCGCCACCGTGCGAACGCTCAGGCCACCGTCCGAACCGAGGTTTTGGAGCCCCGCAGGGTCCATACGATCAGCACGTTTCATCCCATGACATCACGACTTGCGAGTTCGTCGCACTGACTCCTTGAGGCCGCCCCTACCCGTCCAGCGTGGCGGCCGAGTCCTTGAAGCTCATGAGCGCGCCCGAGTACCGGAAGTACCGCACCATCCTGTA
>NZ_CAUVXI010000250.1:5492-7087 GCF_963555845.1 Protofrankia sp. Cas8
AAGTACCTCCACGTACCCGACGTACCCGACGGTGCCCGCGACGACGCCGTGCCTCTGCGAATAGTGGCCCTACGTCACGGACCGGACCGCACTTTCGTCTGACGACATCCACCGGCCCGGCCGCCACCGTGCGAACGCTCAGGCCACCGTCCGAACCGAGGTTTTGGAGCCCCGCAGGGTCCATACGATCAGCACGTTTCATCCCATGACATCACGACTTGCGAGTTCGTCGCACTGACTCCTTGAGGCCGCCCCTACCCGTCCAGCGTGGCGGCCGAGTCCTTGAAGCTCATGAGCGCGCCCGAGTACCGGAAGTACCGCACCATCCTGTACTGGCGGCCGTTGGTGCCTGGCCTCAACGACACCGACGAGCACCTGGCAAGCGCGTACGAGTCGGCCAATTACGCCGACGCCACGGTGTTCACCGGGTTGTTCTACCGGGTTGGGCTACCGGGTTGTTCTACCGGGATGAGATCGCGGACTACTACAAAGCCAACGGGCTACCGGAGCCGTACGACGGCACGGCGCGACGGAAGATCGTGCTGGAAACGCCTGAGGCTCGGGTGCTGGCGGCCTTCGATGCGAGCACCCCGTTGTTCCGCAAGACCAGTTGCGCGGTCAGCTACGCGCATGGACTACCGGACTACAACGGGCACGTCGGTGTCCGTGAACTGTGTGACAGCTGCCCGCTGAGCCAGCTTGAACTGTGCGAAGGCGCGCACAAGGTTCCGTCAGCCGATCAGCTTCGGCAGGTCGCCGAGGGACTACCCGAGGGGCGTGGTCTGGTGGTCGTGGACATCACCGACCGCGCGGCCGTGGTGTCCGGCCTGGAAACGGAACAGCCGCGCTACTACCTGCAACATGCGCTCGGCTTCCAAGTGCACGACGTCGCGTCCCCTATTGCCGGTCGCTCTAAGCTTGCACATGATTTATGCTTAGTTTATGAGCTTCAAGCGGATCACTATCAGCGTCCCGGAGGAGATCGCGGCGAAAGCGCAGCGGGCCGCCGACGCCGGCCAGGTGGAGTCGGTCTCGGCCTATTTCGCCGGGCTTGCCGCTGCCGAGCCCGACTGGGCGCAGGCACAGACGATCCTGGACCAGATGATCGCAGATGCCGGCGGACTGGACGACGCCGCGCACGACTGGGCGCGCTCGGCGCTGGAGGCCGACGATGGTGATGTGGCCGGGGCCGCGTGAGAACGGTCGTCTTCGACGCGGGCGCGCTCATCGCGCTTGAGCGTCGTGACGCCCGCATGCTCGCGCTGGCCACGGACCTGGTGGCCGCAAGGGTCGCGGCGCACCTACCGGCGGGAGTCCTCGCCCAGGTCTGGCGTGGCTCACCACGTCAGCATGCCGTCATGAAACTGGTGCGGACGGGCGCGTTGCGGGTCGAGCCCTTGTCGGAGGAGATCGCTGTCCGGCTCGGACTGCTGCTGGCGGCATCGGGAACGAGTGATGTCGTCGACGCTCATGTCGCGTTGCTGGCGCGGAAGCTCCGTGCCACGGTCATCACGTCAGATCCGCATGATCTGCACAAATTGGACCCCACGCTCGGCCTCGTCGTGATCTGACTGTGGTCGTTTGGCGTTGTTCGG
>NZ_CAUVXI010000251.1:0-6448 GCF_963555845.1 Protofrankia sp. Cas8
AGATGATCTAGAACGCCCGGCAACAGGGGCGTGGATCAAGGAGCGGGGCATGGGTGCGTAGATCGCGAGGCGAACGCGCCGCGGAGGCGGATGTGCAGGTCTGCGAGTGGGCGCCAGCGGGTGAAGGCCGGCGGGTGGCCGCGCGGATGTGTAGCCGCTGTGACAGCGACGCCTTGGTGGGTAGCCGGCCCAGCACGAGTGGATGGTTGACATACATATTCCGCCCGAAAACCAGCGCCTCCTGACGTCATCCTTCCACTCGTCGCACCGAAGGGAATGCAGATCAAGGAGTGGGGTTGGGATGGATGCAGCGCGAAGCGGCGTGCGGGCGCGGCGTGCGGGCAGCGATGACGCAAGGCGCCGCCTGGCGCCGGCACGTACCCCGTCCACCGCTTCGCGCTGGGCGGGGACCCCTCGTTGGACGAACGTCCGGCGCTGACCACTTAGCCTTACTTCATGGCGCAGCGGGCTCGCCCTCGCCGAGCTCGTGCGCCGCGCAGTGGATCGCATGTACGGCTCGACCGGCCCGGACGAAACAATCCACGCGCTGGACGCGAGCTTCGGGAGTTGGACGGACCGTACAGGCGATGGCGCGAGCTACGTCGAAGGTCTGCGACGGGGGATGGCGCGCCGCCTCGCAGGCTGAAGGGCATCTTTCAGCGGACGCGGGCCTGCCCCGCGCCGGGGTTCGGCACGCGGGGCAGGCCGGCGTTGATTCGTCAGAGTGTGAGCAGTGCGTCAGCAGGGCTCAGTGCGTCAGCAGGGCGTCGAGCTTGGTGAAGGAGCTGGTCCAACCCTCGCGTGCCATACCTTCCATCTGGTCGGTGTAGGGGCCCTGGCGCAGCACCAGGCGGGTCTTTCCGCCCTCGTCGTGGAACTCCAGTCGCATGTACATCTGGGCGATCCCCTCGAAGCCGGGAATACCCTCCACCTCCTCGGTGCCCACCAGGAGTTCGTTCTCGACGACCTCGGTGAACGTCGCGTTGACCGGCGAGCGCATCGTCGGGTCATCGTCGCTGACCATTACCAACCGCTGATAGCCGCCTACCCGGGCGTCGACCTCGACGGTGTCGCGGGGCACGGAGAACCCCACCGGACCGAACCACTGCGCGATCTGGTCGGGGTCGACGAACGCCCGGTAGACGAGTTCCCGCGGAGCGTTGAAGATCCGGGTGATGACCAGTTCGTTGGTTGCCGGGGAATCTGCCATGGCACTGTTCCTCTCTCGCTGACATCTCGCTGATGTCTGACTGATGTCTGACTGATGTCACTGCTGTTGGTGGTCCTGTTGTTGGTCTTCCGCGGACGGCTGGTCCTCCGCGGACGGCGACTGCGCATGCTGGATGTGCCGAAGGTGGGCGTCGAGCCGCTCGAAGTTTGCATCCCAGAACTGGCGGTAGCGCTCCATCCACGCTGTGGCCTCCTGCAGCGGCCCGGCGGTGAGAGCGCTCGAGCGCCACTGGGCCGTGCGACTTCGGGAGATCAACCCGGCCCGCTCGAGCACCTTGAGGTGTCGCGAGATCGCTGGCAGGCTGATCGAGAACGGCTCAGCCAACTCCGTGACGGTCGCGTCGCCCTCCGCCAACCGGGCCAGGATCGCCCGGCGGGTCGGGTCCGCCAGCGCCGCGAAGATCGTGCTGAGTCGATCAGCTGCCATCGTATTTCACCCTGACGTTAATTAATCGATGTGTTAAACATAGAACAATGGCCGCCACGCCGTCAAGCGCCGGCTGCCCACCCCACCCATCCTGGCTGCCGGTGATCCCGTCCCGGCAGGATGCAGGACGTGGACTACGACCTGACCCGGCTCGGCAGCCGCGAGTTCGAGCACCTGACCCAGGTGCTGGCGTTGAAGGTGTTCGGGCCGGGTGTCGGCGTCTTCGGCGACGGCCCCGACGGCGGCCGCGAAGCCACCTACAGCGGCCGGGTCCGCTGGGCACCCGACGACCACACCGCCGACTGGAACGGCTACGTCGTCATCCAGGCGAAGTTCCGCAGCCGCCCGCTGGGCACGACCCCGGATACGCGCTGGCTGCACGCCACCGTGGAGGCGGAACTCAAACGATGGGCCGACCCGGAGTCCGCCCGGCGCAGCAAGGGCCGCCTCCCCCGGTATCTGCTGTTCACCACCAACGTCGTGCTCTCCGGCGCCCAGGCCGGTGGCGTTGACACGATGGACGAACTCATCCGCGGATACGCCCCGACGCTGGGCCTGAAGGGCTGGGGGACCTGGCACCACGACACGATCTGCCGGCTGCTCGACGGCCACGCCGATGTCCGCAAGGCCTTCAGCGGGCTCATCACACCCGGCGACGTCCTGGCGCTGCTGGCAGACGTGCTCCAGGGGCAGGCCGCGGATCTCGGTGAGGTCCTCACCTCCCACGCGATCAAGGAGATGCTCGCCGAACAGTGGGTGCGGCTGGGGCAGGCGGGCCATGCCGACAACGAGAAACTCGCACTCGGACGCATCGCGGTCGACCTCCCGGCGCTGCGGCCACAGCCGGAGAAACTGGAGATCGTCGACGCGGCCCGGTACGTGCTGGAACGTGGCGACAGCGTGCTGCGGCCGAGCCTGATCGGCCAGCGGCGTCCACACGTCGTACTGGTCGGCGGGCCGGGCCAGGGCAAGACCACCCTCGGGCAGCTGATCGCACAGTCCTACCGGGTGGCCCTGCTCGGCGAGACCGACCGGCTCGGACCCGAATCCGGCAGCCTGCGCACGACGCTGCGCGCCAACCTGGCCGACATCAACCTGCCGGTCCCCAACAGCCGCCGCTGGCCCGTCCGGGTGGAACTGTCCGCCTACGGTGACGAGGTCGCCGGCGGATCGGACGTGTCCCTGCTGCGCTGGATCGCCGAGCGGGTCAGCGCCCGCGCCACCGACCGGGTCACCGCCGGTCAACTACGCGGCTGGCTCGCCGGCTGGCCGTGGCTGCTGGTCCTTGACGGCCTGGACGAGGTCGCCTCCCCGCACGCCCGCGAGCACCTCATGCGGCACGTCACCGACTTTCTCGTGGACGCCACCCGCGTCGACGCCGACCTGCTCATCGTCGCGACGACCCGACCGCAGGGCTACACCGGCGAGTTCACCGACACGCTGTACGAACATCTCACCCTGGCCCCGCTGCTGCCGCCGGGTGCCATCGCCTACGCGACCCGCCTGGCCGACGCCCGCCACGGCGACGACACCGACCTGCGCGACCGGGTGCTGCGACGGGTCCAGCGGGCCGCCGACGAACCCCTGACCGCCCGGCTCATGCGCACCCCGCTCCAGGTCACCATCATGTCGCTGTTGCTGGAACAGCGCTCGCGCGTCCCGCAGGACCGCTCCCGGCTGTTCGACGCCTACTACGACACCATCTACGCCCGCGAAGCCGCCAAACGAGGTCCCCTGGCCCGCCTGCTCGACGACTATCGCGCCGACGTCCACGCGCTGCACGAACGGGTCGGGCTGGAATTGCAGGTCCTCGCCGAAGCCGACGGCGAAGCGGACGCCGCCATGCCCGCCGAACGGCTCCGAGCCGTTGCCGTCGCCCGGCTCCACGCCGAGGGCCACCCCGAGCCCGACATCCACCGCCTCGCCGACAACCTCGTCAGAGCCGCCACCCATCGCCTCGTCCTGCTGATTCCCAAGGGCGAGGACAGCATCGGCTTCGAAGTCCGCAGCCTGCAGGAGTTCATGGCCGCCCGTGCCATCGTCGCCGGTACCGACGACGTCATGATCGAACGCTTACGCCTGCTGGCACCATCGGCGCACTGGCGCAACACCTGGCTGCTCGCCGCCGGGCGCACCTTCATCCTGCGCGAGCACCTGCGCGCCCAGGTCGTCAGTCTGCTGCGCGAGATCGAAGCCGCCGAGCTGCTCGCCCTCGTGATCGGCGCCGGCGCCGAACTCGCCGCCGACATGCTCGACGACGACCTCGCGGCCCGAACACCCCAGTACCGGATGCTGCTCACCCACCATGCGCTGGAACTGCTCCAGCACCCGCCGAACGACGCCCTGCGCCAGCGGGCCCTCACCCTTGCGGGTATTGCCACCGACCCTCGGATGCGTGTTCTTGTGATCCGCGCGCTGGAGCAGGCCGCCGCCGGCAACACCGTTCAACGCGCCACCGCCTCCGTTGTCCTCCACACCCTCGCGCAGGGAAGCGACATCCTGGCGGCACAGGCGCGCCGGCTTCGCGCCACCATCAAGCTGGACCCGATCCAGACGCTGTCGCTGGGAACCCTCACCGGCCCACAGCGGCCAGCCGGCGAAACGGCACCACAATCGCAGCCCCAGCCCCAGCCCCAGCCACAACGGCAGCCGCAGCCGCAGCCGCAGCGCGGCAGCGTCAAACGCCTGGGATGGTTCCTGCGTCCGCACCTGAACGACGACGAATTCGGGCCCGCGGCCACACAGGCACTGCAGAACCTGCTGACCGAACTCGACCGCACAAAGGTCTCCACGGTAGCCGGCAGGCCGCGTACCGCTATTCTACCGGTGAGAACTGCCGCCACCGACCCTGAAGTCCTCGAACGCGCCCTGAGCGACCCCACGGTGGCCGATGCCGTGGCGCTGGCAATCTCACGCATCCGGCCGCAGGACTGGGCGGCCACCGCCGCCGTGCGTCACATTCTCGCAGCCTGGCAACAACGGCGCCCGGTCGGCGCGTCCCTCCTGGAACTCACCCCGGAACCCGACATTTAGAGCGACCGGCAATAGGGGACGCGGCGTCGCGGAGCCGGGGCACGCACCTCGCATCGTTGTCGTCGGTCGCCACCCAACACCAGGGTGCCTCCCTCCTCCGCCTCGCGATCTACGCACCCCAGCCCCGCTCCTTCATCCACGCCCCTATTGCCGGGCGCTCTTAGAGATCGTCCGCTCTATCGGCCGGGTCGCGCGCTGTGTAGGCCGTTGCGTGTCCTGTCCCCAACGGGGGGTGACGGAAGGATCGAGGACGGCAATACTACGCAATATGATGAGACTTCGTATTTCCGGCGATCGTCCAGCGACCCGCCCCGCCACCGGCGGTCGGATGCCCGCGGGCCGGGCCGGGCCGCTGGGCATCGCCGTCGTGCTGTGCCTGGCGGCAGCCGGCTGCCAACTGAACTCGTCTGACATCCATGGCCCGACCCAACCGCAACCCACCGCCCAGCGCACGCTCACCATCGTCCCCACTGTGGTGCCGCCGCCGGCAACCGCCCCTGCCACCGGTACCCCCAGTCACGGCGCAGTGTCACCGCCGGCGACCGCCCAGCGCACCGGCGCTCCCGTCCCTACCACCGCAGCCACCGGCCAGACCAGCGATGGATGGATGATCACCGTTTACTACACGGCGGTCGAGAGCTTCCATCACGGCCAACCCGAGGCGGTGACGGGCTGTCCGGTCCAGGACTGCGAACACGGCCACGATGCGCTCGGCACCTATCCCAAGGACTTCGTCAAGGCCGTGCACGACGAAGGCACCGGCCGGATCACCAACGGTGACCACGCTGGAAGCTACTTGAACTGGTCGTATGACACCGGCTACTGGCTCGACACGGTCCCCGCCGACACCACGGGCCAGCGCCTGGCGCCCTTCACCACCGCCGCGGCCGACTCGGGTGTCCTGGCCCAGGGCGCCAGGTTCACCGTTGTCGCGTGCGGCACCGAGGAGGACCACTCGGCGATCGACGCGGGCGCCTGCGGCCGGCTGCGTGCGGCGACGTGGACGATCCACGACGAGTTCACCCCGGGTCTCGGCGGCGACAAGCACATCGACCTCTACATCGGCGAAGAGGACCGCGAGGACTTCACCGACAGCCCGCTCTACCTCACCGGCGTCGGCGCGCGGATAGCGATCGCCGGATAACCACCATCTGACTACGGATCACGAGGTTGGGGGTTCGAGTCCCTGCGAGCGCGCGCTGGTTGAGGCACCTCAGAGCCCCACAGTCGATCGCACGGCGCGGGGCTCTGGGCTTTTGAAGATCTCCAGTACTGCAATTGGAAACGATCAGCCCTCGGGCGCCACGCCGCCACCCGCATCATCGTCACCTTCCGTAGCATCCGGCCGGGTCGGTAGGGCCAGCCGGCCCAGGATGCCGTCCATGCTCGCCGCCGTGCCGCGCCGGACGTCTTCCAGGACATCGACGTAAATATCTGCCGTGGTCGCGATACGGGTGTGACGCAGCAACGCCCGGATCTCGTTGAGATCCACCCCCGCACGGAACAACAGCGTGGCCGACGCGTGCCTCAGATCGTGAACACAGGTCCGGTGGTACGTGCCGGCCGACATACCCCTGCCGCACGCGGCCATCGTGTCAGGCGTAGCACTGACGTGGATCGCTGCACACCACGGCTCCTGACTGAGCGCACATCCACGCTGCCGGAACACAGGAATGAGCCGAGAATACGCCGACCCGGCTGTCGAAGCCGCCTACGCCACCGGCTTGACCTGCATCCTCACGCCGTACGGTGCAGGCG
>NZ_CAUVXI010000251.1:6785-7386 GCF_963555845.1 Protofrankia sp. Cas8
GAATGCGCCAGAATGGGCCGGGACCTCAGCCGCCGGGTCGGGAGAACCCCCGCGTCGCCAGGCTCCGGCCTCTACTGGTGGATGTCCAGCGTGCGCCGCGACCTCGCCCATGCAGCATGATCAAATCGGCATCTCGCAGACGTTGTAGCAGGTCTCGGACGTCCCGTTCAGACAAGCCAGCGCCTGGTTGCAGAGCTGCCACGATGTCGCGCAGGGCGACCGGCTCACGTCGCGTGAAGATCATGACCAGTACGTCGAAGGCGGAGCGAGGCAGACCCAGATCGAAGATCCACTGTGGAGTTGCTCCCGGTCGCCAGAACTCAACCCGGACGCTGGTTCCCGTGTCCTCGATGCGCGGCGTGAGTTGCCCCGCTCCTTCAACAAGGCGAATCATGCGCTGGACACCGCTGCCCAGGCTGTCGACGACGCCGCGGCGGTACAGCGTGCCGGCGATCAGCGGGTTCCACGGTTGAGACTCGTGTGGCACATAGAGGTCCGCGACGGACAGTCCGAAATGCAGGGGACCGATGCTGGTCACCTCGATCCGGTCGTCGTAGATGAACACGCTGATTGATCCGGCGGCATTGCTGCAATCACGGTG
>NZ_CAUVXI010000252.1:0-7038 GCF_963555845.1 Protofrankia sp. Cas8
TGTCATGGATGACGGTCATGGGATGACGAAGGACGACGCTGTCCGTGGTTTCGGCCGGGTCGGCGGTTCGTGGAAGCGCTCCGCCGCAACAACCCGGACGCAACACCGCAGCCTGCACGGCAAGCATGGTCAGGGTCGCTATGCCGCGTTCAGTCTTGGTGGCCAGATCACATGGATCAGCGTCGCGGCGGATGGCGACATCGGTCACGGCGAAATTCTGATCACCGGGGATCGGAACGACCTGCGTCGCTTCGAGATAAGCGACAGTAAACCGTCAACAAGATCAATAAAGGGCACGCGGGTCGTGGTCAGGCGGTTGGACGAGCGCGCGGTCGCCATCCTGGGCCGCGACGACATCGTCGACAACCTGACCGCCATCTTCGCGATATATCTCGAGTCGTACTCGCAGGTGACCTGGGGTGGCACGAAGCTCGACCCATCCCGGCTCCAGGAACACCGCGTGGAGTACCCACTGACCGTTCCGGGAATGGAGGGAAAGGCATCGTTGACGGTAATTGAATGGAATGCAAAAATCGATCGTGCCATCTTTCTCTGTGATTCCGACGGCATGGCGTTGCACCAGATCTCGCCCGGTATCTGGGCGCCGGGCTTCGATTTTACCGCCTATCTTCGCTGGAACGGATTCCGTGACCTCGGTCGCGACATTCACCTCCTTGATTTTGAGCTCGAACAGGCGGCTCCGTTGCTGGAATGCGCACGAAGGACACTGCGTGAGCACTTTCGGCTGGACCGCACCACGCTTTCCACGCTCATCAGCACGTCACGAAAAATCGGTGACCGGCTGGATTTTCTCGCCGGGCTCAATGCGCTGGTCTTCGATACGGAAAGCAATAGGCAGACACTCGAACGCCGCCAGTTGCACCGCATCCTCGCCGAAGAGACGTGGATCTTCGCCGAGGAGTACGCGTTGACCGGGGACGATGACCGCCTCCTCCAGGTCCTTCGAGGACACGCCGAGATCCTCGGCGACGACATCGACTTCACCGACTCGCGGACCCCGCCACGGCGGGCTGACGGTCGCGACGCAATTCCCGACCTTGTACTGTCCCGGAAGGTCGAACAGCATCAGAACCGTATCGAGCACATCGTCATCGAGCTGAAACGACCGAAGATCGATATCGGCGTGGCGCAGATCAATCAGATCGAATCCTACGCACTCGCGGTCCTCGATGACCCACGCTTCACCCAGGCCAACGTCTTCTGGGATTTCTGGGTGGTGGGCGTCCGAGTGGATAAATATGCCGAAATGCGCCGTAACCAGGACTCGCTTCCGCACGGCTTCATTCAAAGATCAGGAAGATACAGCATACAGGTGAGAACCTGGGCAGAGGTCATCGGTGACGCCGAGCACCGCCTGAAGTTCGTCGCCCGGAATCTCGAATACCGCAGCAGTCGGGATCAGGGAATTCAGTATCTGCGCGACACGCACAGTAAGTATCTTCCGTCCGCGCTCCGGCCCGACGAGGGAAAATAGATATCACTGGGTCGTGAAGGAGATCGCGGCAATCCATGTACTCGAGGAAGTCCTCTTCAAAACTCATGGTTCCCTCATCGCAGGCGTCACGCAGCTCGGAGTGCTCTTCGAGCCGATGCCGCTGGTCGAACGGGTTGACCAGCGTCGAGTACGCCTCGACCCCAGCAGCGTGAGCCGGGCGTGGGCGGATGCGGAGGTCCGGCTGTAGAGTGCGGCTTCGACCTGCCGCCAGCCACCGATGATGCGGGGTGCGGCAACCGCATGGGGGACGGTCGCGTAGGTGGCCGCGATCTCGGCCAGGTCGGCGTCGAGCTCGTCGAGGGTGAGCCGGTCCGGTTCCGCCGCGGCGATTCGGTGGAACACGTCGGCAGCGACGTCGGTTGCCGCAGTGAACGCACCTGCCTCCAGTACCTGCCGCCGGTCCGTCGGTGCCTCCTCTCGTTCCCGCCGCGGGTAACCGGCGTAACCCGTTACCCGTAACCGGTTACGTACGACTGCCTGTTACGGCCTGCTGTTACCCCGCCCGCACGTTGTGTCGTACTCGTGTCGGCACGATAACCGGTCGGCCACGCAGGCAGAACACGAACGGGGGATGTCGTGGTACCGCCGGAACCGAAGACCTATGTCCGCAGGCTGGTTGCGTCGGCCTGGATGGACGCCACCCCGCCGAAGGTGCGTGCCCCGGCCCCGCGACGCCGCGTCCCTAGTGCCGAACGCTCTTTGGGAACGATGCGAATCTGGTGTTGTGGCAGGAGCATCAGATTCACATCGTTAACGGGGGAGACGGGCACCGGACGTGACGATGCCCCCGCCGGTAGCCGGTCGGGGGCATCTGCCGTTGCGGGTCAGTGTCGTGACTATCTGGCCCTGCGACCGCAACACAGGTTGAAAACCCTGTCTACGTGTTCTTGGTGAAGACCAGCCGCAGGCCGATGAGGGTGAGATGCGGTTCGTGGTGCGCCAGCGTCTCGCTTTCGGCGATGATGAGGGACGCCAGCCCCCCGGTCGCGATGACCACGGGTTCGGTGTCCAGCTCCTCGGCGATGCGACGTACCAGGCCGTCCACCTGGCCGACCACACCGTAGATCATCCCTGACTGTAGTGCCTCCACGGTGCTCTTCCCGATCACAGATCGTGGCGGTGTGAGTTCGACCTTCCGTAGCTGTGCGGCCCGGGACGCGAGCGCGTCAAGGGCGATCTCGATGCCGGGGGCGAGTGCGCCACCGAGGAACTCGCCCCGGCTGGAGACGACGTCGAGGTTCGTGGACGTCCCGAAGTCGACGACTATCGCCGGCCCCCCGTACAGGTGGTGGGCGGCGAGGGTGTTCATGATGCGGTCGGCGCCGGCTTCCTTGGGATTGTCGATGAGGATCGGCACCCCGGTGCGGGTACCCGGCTCCACCACGACCGCCGGGATTCCGTCGAACGTCCGCACCAGCATGCGGCGGATCTCGCGCAGCGCCGCCGGCACGGTGGAGCAGACTGATACGCCGTCGACGTCGTAGCCGCGCAACAGGCCGCGGAACAGCAGCGACAGTTCGTCCGCGGTGGCGTTCGGGTCGGTGCGTATCCGCCAGGAATCAATGAGCTCGTCGTTGTCGAAGACTCCCAGGACGGTGTTGGTGTTGCCGACGTCGACCGCGAGCAGCATCAGAGATCACGATCCTGGTTCGGTTCGATATGATTATCTAGGCGCTGATCCAGAACGAGATCCAGACTCAGATCCAGACCGAGATCGAGCGCGGGCGCGGAATGGGTCAGTGCGCCCACCGCCAGGAAGTTGACGCCGGTCTCGGCGACCGCGCGCGCGACCGCCAGCGTCAGCCCGCCGCTTGCTTCCACTGCCACCCCGGCCGGGCGGGCGAGGGCGACCGATTCGCGCAGTTCGTCGGGAGTCATGTTGTCGCACAGGATCAGGTCTGCGCCGGCCGCCACGGCCTCGACCACCTGGGCCTGCGTGTCGCATTCCACCTCGACCGCCAAACCGGGGAAGCGTGTGCGCACCGCGGTGAACGCCGCCGCCACTCCACCCGCGGCGATCACATGGTTGTCCTTCACCAGCGCGGCGTCTGCCAGCGACATACGGTGGTTTACCCCGCCGCCGCAACGTACCGCGTACTTCTCCAGGGCACGCAGCCCCGGCAGGGTCTTGCGGGTGTCGCGGATCGCTGCGCCGGTACCGTCGACCGCGTCCACCCACCGGCGGGTCGCGGTGGCAACCCCCGAGAGGTGACACAGCAGATTCAGTGCGGTGCGTTCCGCGGTGAGCAGAGCGCGCACCGGGCCGGCAACGGTCAGGACGGCGTCGCCCGGGCCCACCCGGTCGCCATCCGAAACGCTGATCGTGATCTCCAGTCCACCGGCGCGTTCGGATACCGACCGGGGTGCCGGCTCGATACCGGCCACGTCATCCCGTGACCCGTACTGTTCGGTCAGCACGATCTCGAACACCGCCGCTGCTACCGGCAGACCGGCGACCACCCCTCGCGCCCGCGAGACGATCGCGGCCCGGCCCTGGAGGTCGGGCGCCACGGTTGCGACCGACGTCGCGTCCACCGCTCCCACCGGGCCGTCGGCAAGATCCTCACAGACGGCCCGACGCACGATTTCGATGATCATACCTGGGTCGAGTCCGGCGGATACCAGCGCGCCCCGGATCGGCGCCGACACGGGCATCAGGCCGCGTCCGAGGCACGTCCGGCAACACCGCTGCCGGCGCCCGCGCCTGCGCCTGAGCTGCCTGCGCCTGCGCCTGCGCTGCGCGAAGCAGCCGAACTACCCGGTGCGGCCTCACGTGCAGCGTTCGCCGCCTCGTAGGTCACTGACAAGCCGCCTTCCGCATCCAGCCGGGTAAGGATGTGACCACGCCACGCCACATCGTCGGCGTTGGGGAAATCCTCTCGCCAGTGTGCGCCCCGGGTCTCCTGACGCAGCGCCGCGGCGGCGACCAGCGCGGTGGCGACCGTCCGCAGGTTGGTCATCTCCCACGCATCCGGTCCGGCTGTGACCGTGCCCCCGCCGGACCGCCGCGATTCCCCGAGGGCGGCGAGCGTCCTGGCGGTGGTCCGCAGGCGCTCGGCACTGCGCAGTACCCCCGCGCCGGCTGCCATCGCCCGGGCCAGGTCCGCGCGGGCCACCGGGTCGGCGAGCCCGGCCGAGCCGCGTCCCACCACCGGGTCCGCGGGCCGTGCGGGGGTCGGCAGCCCGCGGGCGAGGTCGATGGCGATCCTGGCGGCGAAGACCAGTCCTTCCAGCAGACTGTTGGACGCCAACCGGTTCGCGCCGTGCACGCCTGTGCACGCGACCTCACCGCAGGCGTAGAGACCGGGGACGCTGGTGCGGCCCCAGCTGTCCGTCCGGACACCACCGCTGGCGTAGTGCGCCGCCGGGGCGACCGGGATCGGCATACTGACCGGGTCCACCCCGGCGGCACGACAGCGTGCGGTGATCGTCGGGAACCGCCGCAGCAGCGTGGATCTGCCCAGCCCACGGGCATCCAGGTACAGGTGGTCGACGCCCTGAGCAGCCATCACACGCGACATCTGCTTCGCCACGACATCGCGCGGGGCGAGATCCGCCAGCGGGTGGACGTCCGCCATGACAGCGCCGCCGGTGGCGTCCACCAGCCGGGCGCCCTCGCCGCGCATGGCCTCACTGACCAGTGGCTGCTGGCCGGACACGGGGTCGCTGTGACCGGGAGCCGCATCGCCACCGGTTCCTGCCAGCCACAGCGCGGTCGGGTGGAACTGGACGAACTCCAGGTCGGTGACGATCGCCCCGGCGCGCAGGGCCAGCGCCACGCCATCGCCCGTCGACACCGGCGGGTTCGTGGTTGACGCGAAGACC
Source organism: Protofrankia sp. Cas8 (assembly GCF_963555845.1). Classification (NCBI taxonomy): domain Bacteria; kingdom Bacillati; phylum Actinomycetota; class Actinomycetes; order Frankiales; family Frankiaceae; genus Protofrankia; species Protofrankia sp. Cas8. The sequence continues at coordinate 5,342 of NZ_CAUVXI010000252.1, forward strand.
TGCCCCATCCCACCGGTCGCGAGGACCACTGCGCGGGCGGTTACCGCGCCCACGCCGTCCGTCGTCCCCTCGCCGAGGACGTGCAAGGTCACCCCGGCGGCGTTGCCGTCCGCGTCCAGCAGCAGGTCGAGGACGAGCGCGTGTTCGATCACCTCGACGCCCGGATCCGCCCGCAGCGCGGCGATCAGGGCCCGCTCCACCTCCAGGCCGGTCGCATCCCCGCCGGCGTGCACGACCCGGTTGCGCAGGTGTCCACCTTCGCGGGTCAACGCGAACCCGCCCGCGGAGTCGTCACGGTCGAACGAGGCGCCGAGGTCGGCCAGTTCCCGGACCCGGGCCGGACCCTCGGTGACCAGGATCCGGACCGCGTCGACGTCGCACAGCCCGACCCCGGCCACAAGGGTGTCGGTCAGGTGATCATCTGGAGAATCCTCCGGGGCGAGTGCCGCGGCGATCCCACCCTGCGCCCATCGGGTCGAGCCCTCGTCCAGGCGTGCCTTGGTGACCAGTAGTACCCGGCCGCCGGGTACTGCCGCCCGGGCATGCAGGACGGTGGCCAGCCCCGCGATCCCGGAGCCGATCACGACGATGTCGGCATCGCGGGCCCACCCCGGTCGGGGCGCGCCAAGCTGACACGGCAGGACCGTCACGTACGAACCCGCCGCCCGGACGATGCCGGCCCGATCGATGCCGGCCCGATCGATGCCGGCCCGATCGACGCCGGCCCGATCGACGCCTGGCTCACCGCGTTCGGGCTGACGATGTCCCCACGCAGGCTGGACGGATCGTCCGGGATTGCCTGTGCCGGGTCGTCCCCGCGCGCGACGACCCGGTTGGCGCCGTCCACGAACAGCACGCGCGGGGCGAACCGGCGGGCGTCCGCGTCGGCCATGATCGCGTACGACAGTATGATCACCAGATCGCCGGGGTGGACGAGCCGAGCCGCAGCGCCGTTGATCCCGATGACGCCGCTGCCGCGTGGGCCGGCGATCGTGTACGTCTCCAGCCGGGCACCGTTGTCAATGTCAACGATCGTGACCTGCTCGCCGGGCAGCAGGTCGGCATCCTCCAGCAGGTCGACGTCGATCGTCACCGAGCCGACATAGTGGAGGTCGGCCTGGGTGACAGTGGCTCGATGGATCTTCGACTTGAGCATGGTCCGGAACACGGTCAGCCGGCCTCCTCGGGCAGCGTGAGCTCGATGTTGTCGATCAGTCGGACGGTGCCGACCCGGGCCGCGACCAGCAGCAGCGCCTGGCCGCGACGCACCGGCGTCAGGTCATCGGGGCTGGCGAGGGTGAGGTAGTCGACGTCAACACCCGGTTCGGCGGCCAGGACGTTCTCGGCGGCCGCGAGCACCACGTCCGGGCCTTCGTCCGCGACGCTCACCCCGACCGCCAGCGCTCGCGACAGCGCGAGCGCGGCGCGGTGTTGATGGGTCGTCAGGTAGGAGTTGCGGCTGGACAGGGCCAGTCCGTCGGGTGCCCGGACGGTTGACACCCCGACGACCTCGGTCCGAAAGGCCAGATCCCGCACCATGCGGCGGATGAGGACAAGCTGCTGGGCGTCCTTCTTGCCGAAGAAGGCCAACTGCGGACCGGTGAGGTGCAGCAGTGTCGCCACGATCGTGAGGACGCCGTCGAAATGCCCGGGACGGCTCGACCCTTCCAGCAGATCGCCGAGTGGGCCGGCGCAAA
>NZ_CAUVXI010000253.1:0-7013 GCF_963555845.1 Protofrankia sp. Cas8
CCGGTCGTGCGGTCAGCGGGGAGGAACCAGTTGGACGGCGTACCTCAGGGGGTGTGCATTCCGGGGATGCCGCCCTTCCAGGGCGCGAACCGCTCCGGCATGGGGACCAGCCCGGGATAGGGGTCGCCGACCATCGGCGCCCCCAGCATGGCACCCCAGCCATGATGTCCCGGCTGCACCTGGTAGTAGCCGTTGCCGGCGTTGGTACCGCCGTCAACCAGGAGGTTGAGCCCGGTGATGTAGCTGGAGGCGTCTGAGGCGAGGAACAGCAGCGGCCCGATGAGCTCCTCGGCCCGGCCGACACGTCGCATCGGGGTCCGGCTGGCGACGTACTCCGCTACGCCCAAACCCTCGAGGCCGGGCGCCGTCATCGGGGTCACGATGAACCCCGGCGAGATGGCGTTGACCCGGACGCCCCGGTCGGCCCACTCGCAGCCAAGTTGGTACGTCAGGTTGAGCAGAGCGCCCTTGGCGGCGGTGTAGCCGATGACGCTGAGCTCGTTGGCCCCACTGGCGAGGATCGAGCAGATATTGATGATCGAGCCGGACCCTGCCGCCAGCATGTGCCGGCCGGCGTCCCTGGCAAGCAGGTAGGCGCCGACCATGTCGACGTCGACGATACGGCGGAAGGTTTCCAGGTCGAAGTTCTCCGCAGGCAGGCCCCGAAGATCGGAGATCCCGGCGTTGTTCACCAGAACGTCGATGCAGCCGTAGCTCTCGATCGCCCTGGATACAATCCGCGCCACGTCCTCCTCCTTCGAGACGTCTGCGACCACGGCGGTGGCCTTGACGCCCTTGTGCGTGCAAGCGTCGGCAACCGCTTGGAGGAGTTCGCCGCTGCGGGCGGCGAGGACAAGGTCGGCGCCCGCATCAGCGAGGGCCAGGGCCATGACTTCGCCGAGGCCATAGCTGGCCCCGGTCAGCACGACGACTTTGCCCCGGATGTCAAAAAGGCTGGACATGGATTCCTTCTGTTCTCTTCGGTGCCAGGTTTCCAACAAAGCGGGCGACGACGGGATCGAGATCCCGCCATGGCGCGAGATGCAACGCCGTGAAACGGCCCTACCCGGCGAACCGGCGAGCGAGGCTGCCGTCAGCCATCGCCGCAGCCCGGTCGCGGGCGACATCGATCCAGCCGGGATGGGTGATGATCCAGAACCGCTCGGACCGCACGGCGTCGACGACCATGGCCGCGACCGCGGTCGGGGCAAGGCCTTGCTCACCAAGGAGGCGGGTGGAGCTGGCCGCGAACCGCTCCGCGACAGCGCCGGTTGATTCGGGGACGTTCGCGGGCCGGTTCCGCTCGGCGCGGACGATATTGGTGTTGACAGCGCCGGGGCAGAGCACGCTCGCGTTCACACCCGTCCCCTCACATTCGACGCGCAGGGTCTCGGTGATCGCGACTACGCCGAACTTGGCGACGTTGTACGGGCCGATGCCGGGGTTGGCCTGGAGTCCGGCGGTCGAGGCGGTGTTGATCACATGGCCACGCCTCTGGCGCTTCATGAGCGGCACGAAGGCGCGGATGCCATAGATGACACTCCAGAGGTCCACGTCGACCACCCACCGCCATGTCGCGAGCGGGATGTCCTCGATCAGTCCGGCGGCGACGACGCCTGCATTGTTGTGCAGGACATCGACAGTGCCGTAGTGATCGACAGCCTGGTCGCGAAGACGGGAGACGGACTCGGCGGATGAGACATCGGTGACGACGCCCAGGACATCATGCCCGTCACCGCGCAGTTCGGTTACAGCGTCATCGAGGGCGGCGGCCTCGATGTCTGCCAGCACGACGCGCATGCCCTCCTGCGCGAACGCCGCAGCGACGGCTCGGCCGATGCCGCTGGCCGCACCGGTTACGACAGCGACTCCTCCGCTGAGCTGCTCCATCGTGTTGTCCTCCCATATTCGCGGCGGGTACGGGTTGGCTCGCCTGGACGCGTGTCAACGGATCGCGCTCAGTGATCGGCCGCTGGATCGCTGCGCGGCAGGACCAGCGCCTGGCAGTCCGCAACAACACTGTCCCAGTCCAGGTAGAGACGGACGCTGTGGGCGGCGCCGTCGGCGTCGAGCGTGGCAACCAGCGTCCCTCTGGTCTGTGTCGTGGCATTGTCGAGAGTGAACAGCACCGCGACGACAGCCCCGTCCCCGATGACCCGGCTCACCTCGATCCGACATCGGGAGATGACGGCGGAGAACCGCTCGACGACGTCCAGGACTGGCCCGCGCCCGCTGATCTCGGTATGACCGACGTGAGTGGCGACTGGGTCAGCGCAAAGGTAGCGGCTGGCGGCCGCGGCGGGGTCAGCGCTGAATGCGGTTACCGCCTCACTGACCAGACGGTGGTACCAGTCTGTGCCGCCACGCCATCGGCGGTCGTCGGGTGGAACGGTTCCCCGGCTGGCCGTCGAGTCGGCGCGGCGGTGGGCCCAGTCGAACCACCCGACCTCGTCGACGACCTGACGGACTGCCTGTCCGGCGGCCGGCTCGCCGACCCGCCACCACAGGGCTGCCTGGGCGTACTCGCCGGTCGTCGGGCCCACCACGGTTGTCTCCAGGAACGCCTCCGGCGGATCCACGAGGACGCGGACGAGCTCGTGGCGGTGTTCGGGGACCATCGTGGCGAGCCGCTCTTCGAGCCGGTGGAGCATGTCGATGCCGTCGACCACGGTGGTCCTCGCCATCGACTCCATGTGGATCGACGGGGCGTAGGTCTCGTCGGCCATCTGGTGCGGATCGACCGCCCACAAGTCGGCGAAGCGGATCGCCAGACTCAGGATCTCGGCCCGCTCCCGCCCAGGGTCCGCCCGTTCGCCGGGGATCGGCGCCGTTGCGCCGCTCATGTGCCCGTCTCGACGGCACGGGCCTGTCCAGCAGGCAGGAGCGAAGCGCCAACAGGTGCGAACTGGTCCAGCGTTGCATCGAGCAGTGCCCGCTGTTCGATGTCCAGCATCAGTGAGCCAAACCCCATCGGGGTCACCTCCAGCGGTCCGAGACGTCGAATAGCCATCCGCACCTCCTCAGAAATTTCCCGGCAGCGACGGGAGCGCGGTGAAGCTCCCGTCTGGCAGCCCGCCCCGGTAGGTGGCGGTGAAGCGGCGCTCGGCGAACAGCCAGGCACCCTCCTGCCGGGTGTAACGGTCCTGGTAGCAGCCGATCACCAAACCGTTGACCCCGTCACGGCGGCCCACCTCGAACACCGTCCATGAACCCACAGCGCCGTCGCCCTCCTCGCGGGCGCGACCGTGGCCCACCATCTGCAGCACCGACTCGAAGCTCGCCATGGCCGCCCGCCAGAACGCCACCACCTCGTCGCGGCCACGCAGCAGGCGGTCCGGACCGAGCTGCCACGTGCACTCCTCCGCCCACGTTTCCTCCCAGGCGGCGGCGTCGTTCGCATTGACGGCATCGGAGTAGCGGGCGACGACGTCGGCGATCGCGATGCGGTCCGCGGCATCCATGCTGCTCCCCTTCCTCACGACCGGGAGGTCGACGGCCACTGCTGTCGACGGCCACTACTGTCGGTAACCACTACTGTCGGTAACTAGCCAATGGGTGATCCTCATCCGTCACCAGTCCGGGACGGCACAAGTCCGGCGACGTCCTCGGTGCGGATCGGCGTGGGCTCTGCGACCTCGGGCAGAGGATCGTCGCTGCGCCCGAGGGCGCGGCTCTGGACCAGCCGCTGGCGGTACATGGCGAAGGAGACGGCGCCGACCAGGGCTACCCCGTTGAACATTTCGGCGAGCCATTGCACCCCGGTGATGAGCTGCAGGCCCTTCACGCCGACCGCCAACACGTAGATGGCCAGCATCGTGCCCCACAGGTTGAAGCGACCCGGCTTGATCTGGGTCGAGCCGAGGAAGACTGCGGCGAAGGCGGGCAGGAGCAGGCCGACGCCGAAGGTGAGTGATGGGCCTGTCTGCGACCCATAGAACACGCCGGCGATGCCGCACACCGTGGCCGAGGCAATCATGGAGAACCACGTGTAGCGCCCCACGCTCACGCCGGCCAGGCGCGCCGCCTCCGGATTGCCGCCGCTGGCGTAGAGGTACCGGCCGGCGGGAGTGTGGTCCAGTGCCCACCACACGATCAGGGCCAGGACGAGCAGGTACAGGACGATGATCTGGAACCCTGCCACGCTGAGCCGAGTGAGGTTCAGCCACGACGTCGTCGTCGGCGGAGTGGGCTGGCTCTGCCCGGACACGATGTCCTGCACGGCGGTGATGATGCTTCCCATGCCGAGCGTGGCGATGAAGGAGTTGACCCGGAGGCGGACGATGACGAAGCCGTTGATGACGCCGATCACCACGCAGGCAGCGATGGCAACGGCGATGGCCGGCCACATGCTCCACCCTTGGTCTGTCTGCAGCCACACGCAGATGATGGTGGAGAAGTTGATCGTGGCTCCGACCGAGAGGTCGTAGGCACCTGCCGTGAGCGGGATGAGGACGGCGATCGCGAGCATTGCCGTGACGGCCTGCTGCGAGGCGACGGACTGGACCGTGGCAGCCGTCAAAAACAGGTGCGGCGTCCAGATCCCGAACACGATGACGAACAGGGCCAGCAGGTACAGCCCGCTGAAGCTGTTGAAGCCGAGGTTGATCCTCGGCACGGTAACCCGCGAACTCATAAGCTGACGACCTCCTGCTCGCCGAGGCACGCGTGGGAGATGTTGGCAGTGGTGACGGACGACCGGTGAAGCTCGGCGACGACCCGACCGGTGCGCAGCACCAGCACCCGGTGACAAAGGGCGACCAGTTCCTCAAGGTCGGAGGAGCTGACGAGGATGGTGGACCCGCCGGCGGCGGCGGCCAGGAGCTGGCGGTGCAGCTCGCCCTTGGCGCCTACGTCCACGCCCTGGGTCGGCTCGTCAAGCATGAATACCTTGGGGTGGAGCCGGAGCCACTTGGCGAAAAGCACCTTCTGCTGGTTGCCTCCGCTGAAGTTGGCCAGCGGTCGCTCCGTCGCCCCCGCGGGACGCACGCTCAGCCGCTCGAACCATTGGCGGGCCTCGGCTCGCTCTTCCCCGCGCCGCAGCAACAGGCCGCGCCAGAACTGCCGCAAGTCGGAAATGCTCAGGTTTTCCCGGGCCGACAGGTCCATCATCGCCCCGCTGACCTTGCGGTCGGGCGGCAGGTAGGCCAGGCCGGCGGCGATAGCAGCCCGCGGGTCGTATGGCGGCAGTGGGCGGCCGCTCGCCTCGACGATCCCGGCCAGGCGGGGCAGGGCGCCGAAGACCGTGCCCAGCAGGCTCTCGCGTCCCGACCCGGTGATCCCGGCGAAGCCGATGATCTCGCCCGGCCGGGCGTCGAAGGTCACGCCCCGCACCCCCGAGCCCCGCAGGCCCCGCACGCTGAGGGCGGGGACGACGCTGTCGGTGCCGCGCGGCTCGGGGGCGGGCAGCTCACCCAGCTCGTCACCCACCAGCAGAGTGATGAGCCGCCGCTTGTCAAGCGACGACACGGGCACCGTTGTGACCAGGTGGCCGTCGCGGAGGACGGTGACGTTGTCGGCGACCTGGAAGATCTCGTCCAGCCGGTGGCTGACGTAGAGCACGGCTACGCCGTGCGCCGCGACCCGGCGCACCATGTCGAGCAGCTGGTGCACCTCGTTCTCCGGAAGCGTCGCCGTCGGCTCGTCGAGGACGAGCAGCTTGACCTGGTGGTCGTCCTCACCCTCCAGCGCCCGGGCCACGGCGACGCCCGTGCGCTGGGCGAGCGACAGCGCGGCGACCGGTGTGCGGGGGTCGACCTGGACGCCGACGCGGCGAAGCAGCGCCGTCGCCCGCCGCCGCGTGTCCGCTTCCCTGATCGTCCCGAACCTGCACGCGAACCCGCTGTTCAGGTACAGATTGTCGACCACGGACAGCTGCAGGACGAGACCGAGGTCCTGGTGCACGAAGCGACAGCCCATCTCGTGAGCCGCATGGGCGGACCCGAAGGGCAGTGGCAACCCGTCGATCTCGACCTCGCCGCCGGGGTCAGGGCGATGGTAACCGGCGAGGATCTTGATGACCGTCGACTTGCCCGAGCCGTTCTCGCCCACGAGGGCGTGCACATCACCGGGCTCGATGTCCAGATCGAAGTCCGAGAGGGCGACCGTCCCCGCGAAGGACTTGGTGAGGCCGCGAACCCGAAGGACGGGGCGAGGCGCCGTCGCCCCGCCCTCGTCCAGCGCCGGGCTCAGGCTCCCACGTGCCAAAGCTTCTCCATCTGTGCTGCGTAGTCTGCGGGCTCGTCGTAGGACTCGGACACGGCGAAGTTCTCGTCCTTCACGAGCAACTGGAGAGGCAGCAAGCCCTCGCTGGCAGGGATGGGCGTGCCCTCCAGGTGGCGCAGGACGGCGTCCACCATGGCCCACGCGCTGTAGTTGAGGGCTACGCCCGTGAAGGCCGTCACCGTCCCTGCCTTGATGTCGGTCTCGTTGGTGACGTCGGCCCCCCCGCCAATGATTTTGACGTTCAGGTGCGCCGCCGCGAGCGCCGCGGGGAGGCCGTCCACCCACGGCCCGTTGTCGGTGACCAGCCAGGTGACCTCCGGGTGGCGCTGCAGTGCTGAGACGATAGCCGCCGTCGAGCCGCCGCTGGTCACCTCACTGATGGTGCCCGTGAGCTGCGTGACCGAGCAGCCGGAACAGGACGCCTGCACGTTGGCCCGGAATGCCTGGTCGAAGGCGCCGAGAATCGGGAAGTCCGGCACCTGGAACTGGAGGATCTTGCCCTTCCCATCAGAGTTGACGATGAAGTAGTCGGCCAGCACCTTGGCGGTGGTCTGCACGCTCTCTTCGTTGTCGATGTTGGCGATGATGGTGCTGGTGATCGCCTGTGGCCCGACATGGCCGACCACGATAGGCACGCCGGCCTTCTCGTAGGCAGGCACCTCCGACTGCCACGCGATCCCGGGGATGCCCGTCAGTCCCACAGCGACCGGGTTGTATTGCAGCGCCTGTTCCATACCCGCGATGAGCGTCGCCGGATTTGCCGACTTGTACGGGATCACCTTCAGGTCCCC
>NZ_CAUVXI010000254.1:0-6989 GCF_963555845.1 Protofrankia sp. Cas8
CTGGGCCGCCTCGGTCTCGTCCCGTGCTTTCTTCAACCACTTTCCCAACGTCATCTCGTGGACGCCGATGTTCCGGGCGGCCTCAGCGGCCGAACGGCCCCCATCAACGACGAAAGCTACCGCCTGCGCCATGTACTCCTCGGTACATGCACGGCGTGTCGAGCCCATATCTCGCGCTCCCGATCAATCGGGCAGCTTTACCGAGTGTCCACTAAAGCGGGTACGGTCCAGACGGGAGCCGACGACGACACGACTTCTCGTGGGCGGCGCGGTCCCGCGGGACGATTCTGGGCGGTCAGGCTGCCAGCAGCGGCTCCAGGGCGGCCAGCAGCTCCTCGTCCAGCACGATGTTCGGCGCGGCTCGGCGGAGCGAGAACAGGCCGAGGTAGGCGGTGTAGGCCAGCAACGCCCGACTGCTCGCCACTGCCGGGGTCAGCCCGAGTGCCGCGTAGGTCCGTTCGAGGTAATCCAAGCGTCGCGTGGTAACCCGGCGAAGCACCGGAGCCACCAACGGCGATGCCGCGTCCGCCAGCACCGCCGCCTCGACCGAGCCGGTGCCCACCCCGACAAAAGCCTGGTGGAACAGCACCCGGAGCTGGGCCCTCGGGTCGGCGTGGACCTCGAGATCGGCGATCACCTGCTCGGTGTGCCGACGCTCCCACTCCTCGAGCGCCGCCACGAGGAGCGCGTCCCGGTTGGCGAAATGCCAGTAGAAGCTGCCCTTGGTCGTTCCCAGCCGGACCGCGACCGGCTCCACCGCGACCGCCGCGACACCACCGTCCGCGAGCGCGTCGAGGGCCGCGTCGACCCACTCACGCCGACCCAGGCGCGGCGCCCGGCCGCTGGTCTTCGCCACGTCCGTACGCTACCGTACAGACATCCAACCGTACGGCACCGTATGGACCGTGCCGCGACGGTGTTCCGAACCGTGACAAGGCAGGCGCGATGGTCACCAACATCCACGCCAGGACGGTCGCCGGGTCGGTCGAGGCCGCCGGTGCGTTGCTCGACACCCTGGCCGGCCCCGACGACCGGCTCTGGCCCACCCGCGGCTGGCCGCCGATCCACTTCGACCGGCCACTCGGCGTCGGCGCCGTCGGCGGCCACGGGCCGATCCGCTACGCCGTCGACTCCTACACGCCAGGTCGCGACATCACCTTTCGGTTCGACCCACGCATCGGGCTCATCGGCACCCACCACTTCACGGTGGCGTCGCAGCCCGGTGGCCGGGTCGAGCTCCGCCACACGCTCACCGGCCGCACCACCGGGACGACGCGCCTGAGCTGGCCGCTGGTCTACCGACCGCTGCACGACGCGCTCATCGAAGACGCGCTCGACAACGCCGAACGGGAACTCACCGGCACGCTCGCCGGCCGGCCGGCCGGCTGGTCCCGGCGGGTCCGGCTGCTGCGAGGCGTGCTCGCGCGCACCCGACGACAGCAGGGGGCGACGCAGCCGCCGTCGCTGCTGCCGGGAGCCGCGTTCGGCAGCCGCTACAGCCGGCGGGTCGCCGCCTCCCCCGAAGCCGTACGGCAAGCCATCCTGGACCTCGAGACCACCGACCTGCCCCTGACGGGAATTCTGACGACCATGCGAAGCCTGCCCGCGCACATGTTTCGCCGCACCGGCCCCGGCGAGACGACCGGCACCCCCGAGCCAACCCGGCTCGTCGACCAGCTCGCCGGACGCGGCTTCGTCCGGCTCGCCGACGAACCCACGCTGCTGGCCCTCGGGACGGTCGCACGGTTCTGGCAGCCACGGCCAGCACGGGCACAGGTCGCCGACGCCGCCGGCTTCGCGGCCTTCGACGAGCCCGGCTGGGCCAAGGTCGCCACGGCGCTCACCATCGTCTCGGCGGACGGCGGGCGTAGCAGCATCCTGACCACGACCACGGCCATAGCGCCGACCGACGACGCCGCCCGGCGAGCCTTCGGTCGCTACTGGGCGCTGATCCGGGTGCCGTCCGGTCTGATCCGCCGCGAATGGCTCGCCGCGATCGCCCGCCGCGCCGAAGCGACACCCACCTGACATCGTGCGTGTTACCGAATCAGATGCTCGGGAGAGCCCGTTCGTCGCTGCGGCCGCTATGATCTGCCACGCGAATGAACTCACGCCTGTTATGGCTTGCTCAACAGGGTCACATGCTCGACGACGACGCCGCGTAAGAGCGCCCGGCAATAGGGGTGTGGATCAAGGAGCGGGGCTGGGGCACGTAGATCGCGAGGCGGAGGAGGAAGGCACCCTGGTGTTGGGTGTCGACCGACGACAACGACGACGACGACGCATCATTCGATCATGCCCGGTCGGCCACCCTGACTGCCACGCCCGGCCAACGCAACAGCGCCCCGGCATGTGAGTTCGCTTCGCGCGCTGCGCGAGCACGGACTCTACTGCGACGGCCTGCACAGGTCGCACCGTTCGCGACCGTTCCAGGAAGGCCAGCCGAAGGTATCGGGCGACAGTGCCTTCGTCCCCAGCTCCTCTCGGACATACCGCCTGTAGTGCCAGACCGCGTCGAGGTACGGATGGTACGCGTCGTGAAAGCTGGCGGATGAGATGGAAGCACCTGCTGCCACCACCCGTCGCAGTGCCCGCAGCTGTTCGTACATGGCCTGACCCGCGCCGGCCACGGTCGAGGTGGCGTCGATGAAGAGCCTCTCCCTCGCCTCGTAGATTCCCGCGTCGGCCAGTGCCGCGCGGGTACTCACCTCACGGTTGCTCGGCGTCTCAGATCCTTCGGCGATCTGGCGAAGCCGGGTATGGCAAACCCCTACCGCGGAGACGAAATCGATGTACAGGCTCCGGCGATTGGCCTCCCGGCTCCTGTCTTTCTCGTCGTGATGGCGCAGGACGTCGGCCAGGATGGTCCCCGAAAGAGCGAGGGCGCCACCGCCTAAGGTCGCGACCAAGGTCGTCCAGTCCACACTCGCCCCTCTGCCTGTCGTGCCCACGAAGAGTGCACCCTCTGCGACTGCCCTCGTAGGGAGGCTACGACCCATCGCATCGCGGTCGCGAACCCATGGCGACAGCGCGCGACCCTGTGGGGCTCCAGAACGTCGAGCTGCTCGTCCTGCGCCATCAGGTCGCGGTCCTGCGCCGCCACGTCCACCGCCCAGCGCTCGAGCCGACAGACCGGGTCCTCCTGGCCGCGTTGTCGCGGCTGCTCCCCCGGACCCGGTGGGATGCGTTCTTCGTGACGCCCGCGACGCTGCTGCGCTGGCACCGCGAAATCCTCACCCGCAAGTGAACGTATCCCCGGACGACACCGGGGCGTCCACCGGTTCGCCGCGAGATCCGCGCCCTGGTGCTGCGGCTGGCCGCGGAGAACCCCGGTTGGGGGCACCGCCGGATCCAGGGCGAGCTGGTCGGGTTGGGCTACCGGGTCGGAGCCGCAACCGTGTGGCGGATCCTGCACGCGGCCGATGTCGATCCCGCACCACGGCGGGTGGAGGCCTCCTGGCGGTCCTTCCTGCGGGTACAGGCGGCCGGCATCCTGGCCTGCGACTTCTTCACCGTCGACACCGTCTTCCTGCAGCGGATCTACGTGTTCTTCGTCGTGGAACACGCCACCCGCCACGTCCACGTCCTCGGCGCCACCAAGCACCCGACCGGAGCCTGGGTGACACAGCAAGCAAGAAACCTGCTGATCGGCCTCGACGACCGCGCCGGAAACTTCCACTTCCTGATCCGTGATCGTGACAGCAAGTTCACCGACACCTTCGACGCGGTATTCACCGGTGCCGGGATCAGCGTGCTGCGTACCCCACCGCAGGCCCCCAAGGCGAACGCGATCGCCGAAAGGTGGGTCGCCAGCGTCCGCCGCGAGTGCACCGACCGGATGCTGATCGTCTCCGAACGACACCTCACGTCGGTCCTCGATACCTACGCCGAGCATTTCAACACACACCGGCCGCACCGCTCCCTCGACCAGCAACCACCCGACCCGCCAGCACCACAACCCACCCCAGGCGCCGCCATCCGTCGCACCCGCATCCTCGGCGGCCTCATCAACGAATACCGCAACGCCGCCTGACCAGGTCCCCTGGCATGGACGCCACCCGGCAAACCCACAGGTCACCGGCCCAATCGGCGTTTTGGAGCCCCACAGGCCCGGATCGTCTTGACGTGCGATCTTGCCGTCTCGCTTGCGGTGCACCTACCGGCGTGTTCGGTAGCAGCGCAGCCACATCTCAACGCCGTCATCGACGATCTTCTCGATGTCGGCGGGTGAGAGGTCGCGCATCCCGTAACGGGACTGGTGCGCTGCCTCGTACGCGGTGAGCAGGACGAGTTGGTGGGCAGCCAGGTCGACGTCACGCACCTCGAGGACCCCGTTGTGGACCTGCTGTTTGATCTCGCGCGCGAGGACCTTCTCGAAGACGGTGCGCGGGCGGGCCCATTCGTCACCGAGCTCGGGGTGGCGCACCTGCTCGGCGATGATGACGCGGCGCAGCGCGTTGATGTTTTTCGCGAGGATCAGTTCCACCCAGATCCGTGCGGCGGCACGAAGGTCGCGGTCCAGGTCACCTGACTCGGTGAACTCCGTCGCGAACCGGGACTCGGCTTCGCTCGCGGCGTCGCGCTGTGCTGTCTCGATGACCGCGGTGAACAGGCTCTTCTTGTCGCCGAAGTGGTTGTAGATCGTCTGCTTGGAGACCCCGGCCTCGGCCGCGATCGCATCGACGCTGGTGTCGGTGAAGCCGTTGCGTAGGAACACCCGCTGGGCGGCGTCGATGATCGCCCGCCGCTTGTCGGGCCGGCCGGGGTGCGTGTCCGGCGATGGGGCCGCCGAACCGGCGGCGGGAGCCCGCCCACCTTGACCACGTGGACTCACAAGTCCAATACTAGCGAGAGAACTTGGACTAGACGGTCTAGTCCAATACTAGGAGCGTCCATGTCCTCTCTCCTCCGGCGCCGCACCGTGTCTGCCCCGGAAGGTTCCGCGTCCGTCGAGGCGGTGGTCCACGCCGATGGACTGAGCAAGGTCTATCCGGATGGCACGGTCGCGGTGGACGGCCTTGATCTGTCGGTCTGCCGGGGCGAGGTGTTCGCTCTCCTCGGCCCGAACGGCGCGGGCAAGTCCACCGCGGTGGGCATGCTGACGACGGGTGTCGTGCCGACGGCCGGCCGAGCCTGGGTAGCCGGGATCGACGTCGCGGGCCGGCCGGCCGACGCCCGCCGGAACATCGGCGTGGTCCCGCAGCGCAACACCCTCGACCGGAGTCTGACCGTGCGGGAGAACCTCGTCTTCCACGGGCGGTTCTTCGGCATGCGCACCGCCGATGCCCGCCGTGAGGCCGATCTACGGCTTGAGCAGGTCGCGCTCGCGGACGTCGCCGGCAAACCGGTGGACGGCCTGTCGGGTGGCATGACCCAACGGCTGATGATCGCCCGCGCGATCCTGCACCAGCCGGCGGTCCTCTTCCTCGACGAGCCGACCACCGGCCTGGACCCGCAAAGCCGTCTCGCCCTGCACAGCATGGTCCGCGAGCTGCGCGCCGCCGGTCAGACGATCATGCTGATCACCCACGACATGCAGGAAGCCGACCAGCTCGCCGACCGGGTAGCCATCATCGACCACGGACGCCTGCTGGCCCTCGACACGCCCGAGAGCCTCAAGCAGTCGATGGACGCCGACACGGTCGTGACGGTGGCGGCAGAGACACCGCCACGGCAGCTGGCAGCACTGCTGCGCGAGCAGGTGCCCGGGATCCACGACGTCCACATTCTGCAGAACGCCGTCCTGCTGATGGTCCACGGAGGGCGAGCAGTGTTCCCGGCCATCGTCGCCGCTGTGACAGGCGCAGGCATTGTCCTGCGCGATATCCGCGTCGACGAACCCTCCCTGGAAACCGTCTTCATCCGCCTCACCGGCAAGGAGCTCCGCGACCGATGAACACCGCCACCGCCGTCCCCGACCCGGCCGCCACACCGGTCCACCCCTCCGTCGTCGCGGCCAGCCGCGCGGTCGGCGCCCTGCTCGCCCGCGACCTCACCGTGCTACGCAGGCAGCCAAGCAACTTCCTCGCCCGCACCGTGGTGCAACCCCTGATGCTGCTGTTCGTCCTCGGCTACGTCACCCCGAAAATCACCCCCGGCCACGGCACCGGCGCCCAGGCGGGCGACGAAGCCACCACACTCCTCGCCGGGATGCTTGCGATGGTCGTCCTGTTCCAAGGCATCTTCGCGGTCGCCATGCCACTGGTCCAGGAGTTCGGCTACACACGCGAGATCGACGACCGCGTCCTGTCCCCTATCCCCGTCGGACTCGTCGCGTTCGCGAAAGTCGTCGCCGGCGCGCTGCAAGGCATGCTCGCCGCGGTCGTCGTCTTCCCCCTCGCCGAGTTCGTCCCCTCCGCCCGACCCGACGTCCACCTCCACTGGGCCCTGCTCCTGACGCTCGCACCAATCGGGGCGCTGATGTGCTCCAGCCTCGGCCTTTTCCTAGGCACCGCCCTCGATCCGCGCAGCGTCACCGCACTATTCGCAATCATGCTGACGCCGCTGCTCTACCTCGGCTGCACCCTCTACCCATGGAGCACACTCGGCCCCATCCGCTGGGTCCAGGCACTGTCGCTAGCCAATCCCCTCACCTACGTCAGCGAGGGCTTTCGCGCCTCCGTCACCCCCACCCACCACCTGAGCCTCTACATCATCTACCCTGCCCTCATCGGTTTCACGGCCCTGCTGCTCTGGCAGGGAATACGCCACTTCCGGCGCCGCGTCGTCACCTGACATACGCCCATGGGATATGTCATCTGCACAGCAGCGGCCGCCACCAATGGCGGCCCACGGTGACCGCCACCCAATCATCAACTACTCGACGCGGCCCTGAAAACGCACAGTCCCTTACGCGCCGCGATAATATCCGGGTGGCGGGTACGCTGAGCGGCTGCTACTCGTCGATGCAAAACCCCCGGCGCGGCAGATATACAGTATGCAGCCGAAAATCGGCGATCCGCGCCGTTCAGGGAGCGACCGCCGGGTAA
>NZ_CAUVXI010000255.1:0-286 GCF_963555845.1 Protofrankia sp. Cas8
CCACGGTCCGGCGTCACGAGCGAGCCGTCGGGGTAGCAGACCGGCGCCGCAAGCCAGCGCCGGACGTAGAGCACCACCCACGGCAGGTCGGTATTGGCCTCCACCGCCTTGATGATCAGGTCGTGCGGGCAGCTTCCGAAGAAGTCCTGAATGTCCAGGTCGACGACCCAGTCCCTCTTCCAGCACCGCTCCCGGCACGCCTCGACCGCGTCCAGCGCGGACCGCCCCACCCGGTAGCCATAGGACCCGTCACGGAAGATCTGCTCCATGCGCGGCTCCAACGTCA
>NZ_CAUVXI010000255.1:631-987 GCF_963555845.1 Protofrankia sp. Cas8
CCTTCGGTATCTCCACCGCCTTCACCGGGGGCGGGAAGTAGCTGCCCGACGACATCCTGTTCCAGATCCGGTACAGATTGTTCTTCAGATCCTTCTCGAACGCGTCGACGGACTGCCCGTCCGCTCCCGGAGCGCCCTTGTTGGCCTTTACCTTCTGGTACGCCGCCCAGACAAGTCCCTTCGATATGTTGAACGGCTTCTCTGTAGACTTTGATGACCCCACTCGATCCCTCCCAGCATCGCTGGTTGCCCGAACGAACTCATCAGGATGAGCCGACCCCTTCGCTCTGCCCCCATTACAGGGGCTTCGACGCTACTACGAGCCGGTCCGCCAGCGTGTGCCGCGTCGGTACTCA
>NZ_CAUVXI010000255.1:1012-1417 GCF_963555845.1 Protofrankia sp. Cas8
CCATCACCATGCGCCTTCGGTATCTCCACCGCCTTCACCGGGGGCGGGAAGTAGCTGCCCGACGACATCCTGTTCCAGATCCGGTACAGATTGTTCTTCAGATCCTTCTCGAACGCGTCGACGGACTGCCCGTCCGCTCCCGGAGCGCCCTTGTTGGCCTTTACCTTCTGGTACGCCGCCCAGACAAGTCCCTTCGATATGTTGAACGGCTTCTCTGTAGACTTTGATGACCCCACTCGATCCCTCCCAGCATCGCTGGTTGCCCGAACGAACTCATCAGGATGAGCCGACCCCTTCGCTCTGCCCCCATTACAGGGGCTTCGACGCTACTACGAGCCGGTCCGCCAGCGTGTGCCGCGTCGGTACTCAGCGCCTCCAGTTTCCGCTGTACGGCGCGCTCCCTTT
>NZ_CAUVXI010000255.1:2011-7733 GCF_963555845.1 Protofrankia sp. Cas8
TGAAGGTAAGGTTTACCTACCCATCACCCTTCCCTTCAGCGCTCGTGGCGCACTTAAAAATCAAGCTAAGAGTCTGTTTTGTTGCCGGGCGCTCTAAGATTCGCCTGCGCGCCGTGTCGGAACACGGCCAGGAACAGATCGTCCATCGTGCGGAAGTAGAAGTGCACGAGGGCGGGTTTGATGCCCGCCTTCGTGGCGTCCAGCGGGGGCGCTTGCTGACGTTGCGTGCGCGCTTGACCGGTCGGCGGCGCGATGCTAAGCATGTGATCAGCACATTACTGAAGTGGGTTCGCTTCCGGACGCTGGGCTGCTACCTGCTGACCAGCTCGGAGCGCCAGGGCCGGGTGATCGACTACGACTCGTCCGGCCCGATGGTGAAGGAAAAGCCCGATGGCGAAGGAATAAGGAGGAGGAGCACTTCTGATGGCGCACGCGACCAACGACCTCCTCACCGCCGACGTCATGGACGACCACACCCTCGCCGCCACGCTCGCGTCCCGGGCCGGGGCTCTCCTGCTCGACATCCGCGCGCAGGGTGGCGCCGTGGGGGACCGGCGCTCGAACGAGCTGCTGCTGCGGCTGCTGGCCGAAGCACGTCCCGACGACGCCGTCCTGTCCGAGGAAGCGGCGGACGACGCCGTCCGCCTCACCCGTGATCGTGTCTGGATCATCGATCCGCTCGACGGGACGCGCGAGTACGGCGAGCCGCCGCGGGCGGACTGGGCGGTCCACGTCGCGCTCGCCGTGCACGGGCGTCCCACGGTCGGAGCGGTCGCGTTGCCCGGCGCCGACCTCGTGCTGCACACCGGATCGCCGTTGACCGTCGCGCCGGCGTCGCCTGGCCCGATCCGTCTCGCCGTCTCCCGGACGCGCCCGCCGGCCTGGGTCGACCCCCTCGTCGCATGCCTGGACGCGACGCTGGTCCCGATGGGCTCGGCGGGCGCGAAGGCGATGGCCGTCATCCGTGGACAGGCCGACGTCTACGCCCATTCCGGTGGGCAGTACGAGTGGGACTCATGTGCGCCCGTCGCCGTCGCCGCGGCCGCCGGGCTGCACGTCTCCAGGCTCGACGGCTCACCCCTGCACTACAACCAACCCAACCCCTACCTACCGGACCTGCTCGTCTGCCGCCCGGAACTGGCCGGCGTCGTGTTGAACGCATTACTGCGATGAATCGTCACACGGAAAGGCTCAGCCGAGTGTCGTGAGCAATGCGCTTAGCGCGGTCTTCTCTCCGTCCGGGTTGGGGCTCGTTGCCCGGAGCGCGCGCAGCACCGTATCGATTTTTCCATCGATCTTGGTCCAGGTAGCTTTGTCCTTCGGTTTCAGACGCGCCTCGCCCTTGTCCCACTCGGTTTCGAGATCGGCGATGCGGGCCGTGGCACCAGACTGGTTGCCGGAGTTCAGGAGATCCAGCGTGTCCTGTGTGATTTTTCGGAACTTCGAGAGGTCGCCGAGGGGCGAGACCTGCACTGGCTGGCTTCCGCCGGGTATCGCCTGCGCTCCCTGGCTTCCGCCGGGTATCGCCTGGGCCCCCTGGCTTCCGCCGGGAATCGCCTCTCCTGACGGCTGGCTTCCAGCGGGGACCGACTGCGCGACGGTACCCGAGTCTGACGTGTCATTTTGAAGCGCGGACTTGCGCACGGAGTATCCTGTCCCTGCGGCGACGAGGATAAGCGCCACGACGACGACGGTTTGCCACAGGCCTCCTCGTTCCATGGCCTCGTCAGGGTCGAGGGCAGGCGCACTCGCGATGACATCGGCTTTCGTCAGCGAGAAATAAGCGACGATGCCGAGAATACCGACCGTAAAGATGAGGCTCGTTACCGTCGCACCCAGACCGAGTCCGCCCTCGCTCGGTGACTGAGACAGGTAGTCGCCGATCGACGCTCCAAGCGGGCGGGTCATGATGTAGATGATCCAGAAGGAGAGAACCGGGTTGAGTCCGAATCGCCACCCAATCGCAAGGACGGCGATCAGCGATACCACGATGACTCCCGTCATCAGGTAGCCGATCCCCAGCACCTCGGCCATGAGATCGCCGGTTGCCGTGCCGAGCGCGAAGGTGACGAGAATCGTCAGCCAGTAGAACGCTTCTCGTCGTCTGGTCAGGATGGAATGAATGGAGAGCGTCTTCTCGGTCAGATACCACGCGAGGAAGGCGAGAACAAGAAGAACGCCGAAGATCAGGGTGCTTGTTTCGAGTGGCACGCCGACGCTGTCCGTGAGGTTGTCGGTCACCAATGTGCCGAAGACGCTGACGAGCGCCACCGTCAGCCAGTACCTGCTCGGTACGTACCGATCCGCGCGGAACTGGACGATCAGAGCGACGACGAGCAGGACGCCGGTGATGACGGACGTGCCGGTCAGGCCAAGGTTCAGGTTGACGTTGAGAAAGTCGGCGGCCGATTCACCGACGGTCGTACAGAGCACTTTGATGATCCAGAAGTAGACGGTGACTTCTGGAACTTTGCTGAGCATCGGCCGGCCCCGCAACGATGCCGGGGAGCGGTGGCTGGGCACCGCGAGGCGCGTGGGAGTCGTCATGCTGCCACGGTGGCCCAGGAGGCCTGAACAAATCCTGACCACGTCGGCGGTCAGCGGCGTGTCACGCCCCGGGCAGCGACAGTTCGACAGTCGCGCCGGACCCGACAGTCGCGCCGGACCCGACAGTCGCGCCGGACCCGACAGTCGCGCCGGGCCCGCCGGGCCCGCCGGTCGCGCCGTCGAAGGCCCGTACGCTGCCGCCGGCAGCGGCCGCGAGGCGGTGGACCAGCGCCAGTCCGAGCCCCGCCCCGTCGTGGCCGTCGTGTGGGTCCGCGCGCCAGCCCGGCTCGAACAGGTGCGCCGCCGTGTCGGCGCCGAGCCCGGGCCCGTCGTCGCGGATGTCGATGCAGACCTGGCCGGCGACGACCCGTGCCACCACGTGTACCTGGGTGTGTGCGTAGCGGCGGGCGTTGTCCAGAACCGGCGACAACATCCGCTCGAGCAGGCCGGCATCCATCCCCGTGAGCGTGCCGGCGGGTACCGACACCACCAGCTCTGGCGGGGCGCTCCACCGCTCGGCAAGGCCGTGCACCACCTCGCCGACGTCGCACCGGTCGGGCAGTCCACCGGCGCTCGTGCGGGCGGCGGCCATGAGGGTGTCGAGGATGACCGTCATCCGGTTCGCCGCGTCGGCGATCGGGGGCAGCGCCCGGTCGAACTCGGCCGCTTCGCGCGGCCGGCTCTGCAGCAGGCTGATCTCGGCGACCATGGCGGCCAGCGGGGTGCGCAGCTCGTGCGACAGGTGATCGCTGAAGGCCTGCTCGTGGCGCAGAACCGCGCTGACCCGGTCCAGGAGACCGTCGAGCGTCGCGGCGAGCCGGTCGAGTTCGGCCGGTCGGGGCGCGGCTCCAAACCGGTGGTCGGCGGCATCCGCGCTCCACCGGCCTGCCTGCTCGGTCATCTCCTCGACCGGGCGCAACGCCCGGTCGGTGCTGACCTGTACCACCAGGAATACGCCGCCGAGCAGCAGCAGGGCCAGCAGCACGCTGCCGACGTCGGCGATCTTCTCGGTCTGTCGGTAGGGGGCCAGCGACAGGCTGACGACGACGGTGGCCGCCTGCTGGCCCTGCGACGTCACCGGTAGTGCGAACAGCCGGACCGGGGAGGCGTCACCCGTCGTCACCGTCCGCTCGCCTATGCCAGTCAGGGCACTGGCCTGGCCCAGTAACGCGGCCCCGCCGGGTGGCTGCTCCACCGGCCGGCCACCCGCGAAGATCCACGTCCCGGTATCGATCGCGCTGTCGTCACGTACGTCATGGACGGAGACCGCGCCGCTGGTGACGATCTCGACGGTGCTGGCGACAGCCTCTGCCCGGGTCCGTAGCACGGTGTCGGCCTGCTGCCGCAGCTGCGCACCGAGCGCGGCATTGAACGCCACGGTCAGCACCGCGAGCCAGCCGGCGGTGGCCACAACCGCCACCGCCGCGATCCGGCCCCGCAGCGTCGAGGGCCTTCTCACGTGAACTGGTACCCGATGCCATGGACGGTCGTGATCGCCTGCGAACCGTCCACCAGCGCCAGCTTGCGGCGAAGCTTCGCGACGTACTGGTCCAGGGTGTTGTCGTGGACGATCGCCCCTTCGGGCCAACCTGCGCCCACCAGCTCCCGCCGTCTCACCACCACGCCGGGCGACGCCATCAACCGGGCAAGGACCCGGTACTCCGTCGGGGTCAGGCGCACGCTTGTGGTCGCGGCGGCCAGTGCATGGCCGCGCGGGTCCAGGCGCAGGCCGTCAGGCACCGAGACCGGCGAGGACCGGGCCCGCTTCAGCAGCCCCCCCAACCGGGCCACGAGCTCAGCGAAGTGGAACGGTTTCGCAACGTACTCGTCACCGCCGGCCGCGAAACCCGAAACGAGGTCGGTGACATTCCCCCGTGCGGTGAGGAACAGCACCGGGACGTACACACCACGCGCCCGCAGGGCCTGGCACACGTCCCGGCCATCGGAATCCGGCAGGCCCACGTCCATCACGACCACGTCGAAACCGCCGTCGTCGGTGAACCGTGACAGAGCGGACGACCCGTCGGCCACCGCGGTCACGACCGCGCCCTGCTCACGCAGACCGCGGGCCAGGACGCCGCGCAACGCCGGGTCGTCCTCCACGACCAGCACCCGCGATCCCTCCACAGCCGCCAGTATGCCTAGGGCGCCAGCCGCGGCATGTCACCGTCCCCCTGGTCAGACCCCGGCCAAGCGCAGCACACCACTCCGGCCTTAGGTCAGGGTGGACTTCCACCCATCTGCCACACCTGCACGGTCTGATCACCGCCGGCAGTCGCCAACGTCCGTCCAGTCGAATTGAATGCAACCGAAAGTACTGGTCCGGTGTGGCCGGTCAGCGTCGCCTCGCGCTTCGGGTGAGTCCGGTCGGTGACGTTCCAGAGAGTCACGGTTTTGTCAGCACTCGCCACGGCGAGCAGGTGCCCATCGCCGCCGAAGGCGACAGATGTCGTCGGCTCGGTGTGACCGGCGATTGTGCCTGTGGGCCTCGGATGAGCAGGGTCTGTGACGTTCCACAAGACCACCGTCTTGTCGTAACTGGCTGTGGCAAGGGTCTGCCCATCCGGACTGAACGCCACTGCCAACACGGGGCCGGCGTGCCTGGTGAGGGGGGATGCGATCTCGGTGACATGAACGGGGTCGCTGACGTCCCACAGAATGACCGTCCGGTCGGCACTCGCTGTGGCGACGACATGTCCGTCGGGACGAAAAGCAACAGAATATACCGGTAGTTCGGTATGGGAGGTCAGACTGGCCAAACGGATCGGGCGAGCCGGGTCGCTGACGTCCCAGAGAATGAAGATGCCATTGCCGACAGCGAGGAGCCGTCCGTTCGGACTGAAGGCCACCGACTCCACGGCGCCGTTGTGGTCGGGAAGGTCCACTATGTGAACGGCACGGGAAGGGTTGCTAACATCCCACAGAGAAGTCACCAGGTCACTATGGCCGGCCGCCAGAATGCGACCGTCTGGACTGAACGCGACCGACCGCACCGCTCCACCGGGCTGGCTGAAGGACCCGGCCAGGATAGGGCCCGTCGGGTTGGTGACATCCCACAGAGAAAATGTTCTGTCATCATAACCGGCCGCGAGGATACGTCCGTCTGGCCTGAATGCCACTGCGTTTGCGGCACCCCCGTCGTGTCCGATGGTCGCGATACGGTCGGGATGTACGG
>NZ_CAUVXI010000256.1:0-3573 GCF_963555845.1 Protofrankia sp. Cas8
GGAGGAGTCGGCGCTGGCGGTGGCGACCCAGTGGCCGTCGGGGGAGAAGGCCACCGCCCGCATCCGGTCGTCGTGGTCGAGGCGGCCGGCAAGTCGTGGCGCAATCTTCATCGCATGGCGTGCCGCGAGGTCACCTTCGAGTGTTGGTGCGCGGGTGAGTGATTCAGCGGCGAGCAGTGCGGAAACCGCGCGTGGGACGGTCCGGGTGGAAAGTACAAGGTCGGCCTGGGCAGCCAACCGGAGAGCTTCCGATCGGTTGACCAGCGCTTGTAGATTGGCTATCCGTTGCGCATGATCTTTTGTGCTCTTATCCACAAGATATCTGATGTGAGACGGAATGTCGGACGGACGACGCTCCGTCCAGCTCTCCGCTTCGGCGATCCGATTTTCCGGGATCGGATCATCCCGCTGGTACAGTTCTTCCATCCTGGTGCGCCAGCGGACGAAGTCGGCGTTCTCCGCCACCAGGCGAGCGAGCCGTTCCCATCCTCCGATGAGAGCCTCATGTGTCAGTTCGGCCGTCGGAACGTCATCATTATCTTTGTCAAGGGTTACAAGGCGTCCCTTAGCTAGTCGATCAAGAACGTTCCAGTCCGCTCCGATATCGCCTTGGCGAGCGATGCGCCGCGTGGCCGGCCCATGATCGAGTCCCGTGCGCACGAGGCTGAGCAGCGCTCGATGAAGAACCTCTTCGGACACCCCGTCGGCAAGGAGATCCGCAGCAATCCGTTCGGCGTGTGTCCCGAGCGCGCCGGTGACCCCACCGATCCTGGTGTATTCCTCATGTCGCAGCATGCCGGCATACTGCAGGTCCCACAGCTGGGACACGGTGAACTCGACCAGGGGCAACGTACCCTGGTCGCTCCCCGCGTCCTGCAGGATTCTTTTCACCAATCCTTCCGCGTAATTCACTTCTCTGCGTTTGGCGGGTTCTATGATCGCTTGTTGTAGTTGAATGGACGTCATCACCTGGAGCGGGAACATCCGATCATTCAGGCTCGCTGTCACTGAACGGTGTGAAAGCAGGCTGTTCACAAAGTCCGCCCGCAGTGAAATCAGGATGCGCGCCGGTATTGTAGGCGACGGAGGATCCTGAAGAATCATCTTTATCAGTTCCCGGGCCTGGTTTTCAGTGTCGTCCGTCAGGCATTCTTCGAACTGATCGGCGATGACCGGCAGGCATTCTTCGAACGGATCGGCGATGAGCAGAACCGATGTACCACGTGCCGCCGCAAGTTCCTCCAGTGACTCCCACAGGTCTTCTGCGCGTAGGTGCGCGCTGCGGGTTCGGATCTGGTCAACGGGCGGCTCACGCGACGGGTCGTTGCTTTCAGCGCGCAGGAGTGCGGCGGCCAGGGCATCGAGTGGACGAGTGCCGGGTCGGAAGGATGCCACCGTCCATGATCTCTGATTGCGCAGTAGTGGAATCAGACCTGCCTGTACCAGGGAGGTTTTTCCCACCCCGGACGGACCGGTCAGACAGACCAGCGTGTCCACGCGAACCCGGGCGGCGAGCCTCTCCGCCTCCCCACCGCGGCCGACAAACAGATCCGCGTCCTGCTCCCGAAAAGCGCTGAGCCCCCGATAGGGAGAGGGCGGGACAACGCGGCATACGTCAGGCCATACCTCGGCGAGACGGCGAACCGGAATAGCGTATGCATCTTTGACATCGTCATCCCGGGCGGCTACTGACAGCAGACCAAGGACTATGCTGTCAGGGCCGAAGACGGGAGAGCCGCTGTAACCCGGTTGAGCCCGAAGTGCCGCTTCGTTCGACTTGTCGAGCTGTAGCATCCCGCCGCCGACGGTTCCGATCAACGTGGCTGAACTCCACCCTCCGTGAGGCCGTGGTGGGTCTGTTGGGAAACCGAAAACGGTCACATCGACCGGAGGGACTCTGCCGTCGAGCCGAGCTGGACAGGCAGTGGTCGGCAGCGGTTCGCCGATAATGCGCAGACCGGCAATGTCACCACCAAAGGTACCGTTTTGTGGCGGTGGTCGCCATGCTTCCACCGTTGCCTCTCGCAGCGGCGACCCATCGAGTTGAGGAAAATCAATGAGTAATCCGCCAGTCGGTTTGTCTTGCGTCCGCTGCGGTCGGCCAAGGGCGGTGTTGACCACATGGGCGCAGGTCACGATTTCTCGTTCACCGACGAGTACACCGACCCCCGCTGCCTTACGCGTCGATCCTTGACGGATTCGAACGACGCATCCTCGCCGCGGATCTACCGGCTCGGTCATGTCGTGCTTTCACCGCGCCAGGTCATCGAGACGGTGAAATTCACTGCGGCCGTGCCCTTTGCGATGATCAGACCTGTTTCACCGCCGACGTTCAGCCCGAACTCCACGGTGAATTCGTCCGGGGTGATGCCCCGAAGGTGTTGGTGAATCGATCGCACCATAGGCGCCAGATCTGCCAGCGAGCTTTCCAGCGCCCGCCGAGCACGGGCCGCTATCGTCCCCGGATCATCGGATGCCAGCTGAAGTTCACCGGGAACCTCTCGCCGGTCCACCTCGACCACCACCACGCCGCC
Source organism: Protofrankia sp. Cas8 (assembly GCF_963555845.1). Classification (NCBI taxonomy): domain Bacteria; kingdom Bacillati; phylum Actinomycetota; class Actinomycetes; order Frankiales; family Frankiaceae; genus Protofrankia; species Protofrankia sp. Cas8. The sequence continues at coordinate 2,535 of NZ_CAUVXI010000256.1, forward strand.
GCCTTCCAGCGGCACCTCCATCAACACCCCAGATCCCCCCGTATTTGTCTGATCACTGGTTCCCTCCGACCGCACATGACGGCCGTAGTCCGTACCACACCGTCATCATCTCTCAGAGCGTCGCAGCAGATGTCAGCATATAGCCACGCTCGGGGATATAGACAGCGTCAATCACTGAGCGTGAGCATTGTGTCGATGCGGTCGCGAGCCGCCTGGTCCTGACCAGCGAGGCACTTCGCGTAGACCTTGAGCAGGACGGCGACGGAGTGGCCGGCCCACTCGGCGACCTGGGTTGCGGGTACGCCCGCGTTCAGCCACGTCGACACCGCGGCATGGCGTAGATCGTACGGCCGGCGCGTGCACCAACACCCACCACCGAAAGGATCACCTATGTCCGAGAACCGCACCCGCAAGCCGGACCTCACCAACTTCGAGCCCGACGCCGTCACCTGGACGACGTCCAGCTTCTCCAACTACGCCGGGGGCATGTGCGTCGAAGCAGCAGCGCACGACGGCGGGGTTGTCGTCCGCGACTCCAAGAGCCCGGGCGGACCCGTGCTGTCGTTTTCCCGCGCCGAGTGGGCCGCGTTCGTCGACGGCGTCGAACACGGCGAAATGCGCTTCTGAGCCGATCCGCACCATCTCGGGCACTCACCGCGTTCTCTCCACTGCGGTGGGTGCCAGGCGCTGTAACTGGACGAGCACCGGTTTACCCTAGGTCCGCAACCTAACGAACACGGAAGGTGCGTGCAATGGCGTGGAACAAGCGGGGCAGCACCGGCGGCGGCGCGAGCACCGGCCGAGACGGCGTCAAACGTGGCGGTAAGGATGCCACCGCAAAGACGAACGTCAGCGAAGTTGAATTCGCCGACTGCCCGACGTGCAACGGCACCGGAAAGGTCATCTTCGACAGGGTTGAGACGGACGAAGAAGGCAACTTCAGCGGCACACAGGAACGGAAGTGCAGCGCCTGCGCCGGCGGCGGGAAGGTCAAGAAGAAGTAATGGCGGACGACCCGACGCCCGGCGAGACGCCGGTC
>NZ_CAUVXI010000256.1:3598-6786 GCF_963555845.1 Protofrankia sp. Cas8
GACAGATGCTGGCTCTGGTGGCCTGCAACAAGTGCCGTCGCCGTCGCGGCGCCCAGTTGCACGCCACGGGCAGCGTGGAGCCGATCCCCGAGACGGGGACCTGCCCACACGGCAAGCCACTGCGGACGATATGGGCGGCGGGTTATGGGCCGGGCTCGGAGCCGCCGGCCGGGTCGGGATGGGACACCCGGCCGCCGGTGTAGGGGTCGCCGTGAGGCCTGCTCGTCACCGCAGCTGTCCCCCGTAGTCCGGGCTCGTCCGCCGGTCTGGCTGCCAGATCGGGCAGTCAGACGCTGCCTCGAACAGGTTGGCAGGTCCACGGCTGACGAAGTTTCTGGTGGTGTCGTCAAGGGCGTTCGGGGCTGCCGGTGGCTGCAGCGGTAGCTGGTTCGGGGCTGGACGGTGGCATGGGATCCGTGTGGGAGGCGTTCGATGAGACGCTGGACGTGTTCGTAGCGCTTAAAGAGATCAACATTCAGAGCGGGCATTCCGCCGCCGACCGACGCGAGCTCATCGCCCGGGCGAAGGGAACTCACGTGGCAGATCCGACCGTCGACACCGACACCGACACCGACACCGACACCGCCGCGACCGTCCGCGTCGACTTCGGCGCCGGTCCAGACGAGGACCTCGTCACTGTCTTGAACCGTAGCCGGGGCGAGCTGGCCGCGCGCCTGGGCATCACGGTCGTCGAAGCCGGTCCGGACCGGGTCGTCGCGACGATGCCGGTGGAGGGCAACCGCCAGCCATACGGGCTGCTGCACGGGGGTGCATCCGTGGTGCTCGCTGAAACGATCGGCTCGCTCGCCGCGGCAATCTCGCCCGCCGCGGCCGGCCGGGTGGCGCTGGGTATCGAAATCAACGCGGCCCACCACCGGGCCGCGCGGTCGGGCACGGTGACGGCGACGGCCACCGCGATCCAGGTCGGTGCCACGCTCGCCACCTACGACATTCGGATCGTCGACGAGTCCGGTCGCCCTGTATGCACGTCGCGGCTGACTTGCCTGCTGCGCGACGCTCCACCCGGAGCCGGGAACTGAATCGTGTAGCCGAGCCGGCGGACGTCTACGGACGTTGGCGGACGACGATGGAATCGGCGTCCAGGGCCCGGCGAGACGGGATCTATAACATCAGCGATGTTGATTATCGCAGACATGACGTCTTCGGTGCGGGAACAGGCGCGTGTCAGTCCTCGATCTCGACGCCGTAGACGCGGGCCAGTTCGGCGAGTCCGTGGTCATAGCCCTGGCCGACGGCACGGAAACGCCAGGCGTCTGCCCGCCGGTAGATCTCGACGAGTATCAGGGTTCGCTCGGTGGTGGCGGCGTCCAGGGTGGCACGCAGCCACGTTGCCGCGTCCGGTGTCTGAGCGCTGATTTCGACCGGTCCGATTTCGCCGAACGTCCGGGATCCGTCGAGAGCCGCCGCAATAATGATCTTTCGTGTGTCGTTCGGTACGGCGGCGAGGTCCACGGTGATGGCTTGTTCCGCCGGACCGTCGACGTTGAGCACAGCTGCTCCGCCGGCAGCCTGCGGCTGGTTGTAGAACACAAAGTCCTCGTCGGCCCCGACCAGATCGTCGTCACCGACGAGGAACGCGACGACGTCGACATCGCAGGCGTCCCAGGACCAGGTGGCGGCGATGGTCCATTGCGTGCCGGCGACGGCCGTCGGTAGATCCTGGACGCCGCCGCAGGGTAGTACCCGTCCGGTAGCCGCCCGGCTGGATGACGACCGAGGTGACCGGGGCGTCGCGCCGGCAGAAAGCGGCGCGTCGGGCTCGGTCCCGCCGGTGGCCGGTGGCCGGTGGAAGGGACAGGCTGTCCGGGAGGGACCGGCTGGCGGCGATGTCGCGCAGGAATGTTTCGGCAGGCACGACGGGGATGCCGAGGTGTCGGATGCGGGGCATGCGGCGGTCTTGCTCGCCGCCGTCCAGGCAGACGGTGAGGGCGAGACTTGCGGTGACGTTCACGGCAGGGATACCGCGGAAGGCCGTGATGCGTTCCCGGAGCTGCGTGGCCGTGGCATGTGGCTCGCCGAGTACAAGTATGCGACGGCCTGCAAAGGGGTGGGACGTATGCGTCGCAGTGGCAGTGGCAGTGGCAGTCGCAGTCGGGTTCGGGTTCGGGTTCGAGGTCAGCACCGACCCGATGTCGGGGGCGGTCTGTTCGCGGAGCCGGCCGGGGCGGACATCGCTGAGCAGGCGCAGGAAGACCTGTTCGTCGAGCACTGTCGTGCCGTGCGCCAGCGCGGCACGGGCTTTGGCAGTCCCGCTGCGGATGTTGTTGGTGACGACAACGCTGGTCCGGCGGCTGACCGCGCTGGTGACGTGTAAGCCGGCGGCGAGTGGCCCCGGATTGACGTAGCGGCAGCGTGGTTTCCGTCCGGTCGTCTGGTCGTGGGCGGGCCGGATCGTTGCGTCGTCGCGTGGTGTGCCGCAGGGAGTGAGGGGCAGGTCCAGATACTGGCCGGCGGCATGTTCCAACGCCTGCGGTAGCAGTGCGGCAAGGACGTCGGCGTCGTCGACGGCATCGTGGGCTCGGCGTTGGACAACCCCCCAGTGGTCGGCCAACGTAGCCAATTTCAGGTTCGGCAGGTCGAGATCGAGCCGACGGGCGAGAACCCGGGTGCACAGCCGCCACTCGACAGGGAGACGGATACCTATCCGCATCGCCTCGGTGGCAAGCATCTGCCAGTCGAAAACCGCATTATGCGCGACGAAGATTCGGCCGTCGAGCAGCGGCAGCAGGGAGTCGACGATCCGATCGAAGGTGGGGCTGCCGGCCAACCGTTCACGGGTGAGCCCGTGGATGTGAACCGGCCCGGGGTCGCATCCCGGGTTGAGCAGGGTCAACCATCGCCGTTCCACGGTGCCGTCGGACGCCACGTGCACCACGGCTATCGAGAGCACCCGGCTGCGTTGTGCCACCAGCCCGGAGGTCTCCACGTCCACCACCGCGTAGCGGTGGGGATAGGCGACGGCGATGGTCGACGGTTGACGTAATGAGGCGGTCACGCCACCAGATCATCCCGTATGGGACCGACGCACTGCGCTGTGGGTACCGATGATCGAAAACGATCCGACACGAAGGCGATGTCCGAGTTGTCGGGCTACCCGCTCGCCGCTGGCGGTCCGGTGGGTGCACGGATGGATCCTGTGGCGGTCGGGTTAACACGTGCATCCTTTA
>NZ_CAUVXI010000257.1:0-1593 GCF_963555845.1 Protofrankia sp. Cas8
CCTGATTCCCGACGACGTCTACGACGCGCTCCCGCAATGACCACCCCGAGTCGGATCTGCCCTGACCGTTGATCGACCTGGTTCTCGTTAGTGAACCCGCGGCCACCAGGCACTTTGATGGCCGCGGGGATCGCCGTGTTCTCGTTGATCAGAACGCTGGCGCCCTGGCCATGATCCGGCGGTTTTGTGAGGCCTATCCGCACCTGCTGCGCTGGGTCGCCGGCGACGAGGTCTACGGCGGTTCGCCGACGCTGCGCGCCTGGTTGAAAAAGAACCAGGTCGGCTACCAGCTCCGCGAGCTCGGCGTTCGCCTGCGCCAGCGCCTCCTGGGTGTCCGCGAGCCGCTCGCGGATCTCGGCCAGCTCCTAGCGCAGCGTGACGACCAGCACCGCGAGCTCGTCATACGATGGCGGCGGTGGCCGGGACCCGGACGAAACATGATCAACATGTAGGTCAGTCGCCACCGCGAGCACCCTGCCGCCACAGCGGACGTCACCTGAACGACCCGGCCCGCAACAACACTAATCGATCAAGATGCCTGACCAGTTACCCCACTGCTTTGCGTCAGAGTTCGTCGGGAACCCGTGCTCCCGTCAACTCTTGCCAGCTCTCATCGAAGACGCTGCGGTTCTCGTCGCGTTCCTTGCGCAGCAGGGAAACGATAAACGTACCGAATTCCTGAAGCTGATGTTCCGTGGTGATGTTCAACGCGAACAACAGCACCTGAAGCAGTTGGTGTGTCGATCCGGAACCTTGCAGTATGTTGCCGGCGAGGGTGAGTGATCGTGCAAACGGGAGCGCGAAGTAGGCAGGAAGACGCTCATAGAGGCCGCCGTACATGACGACGGCTTCTTCGACCGCGCCCAGCGCCTCCTCCCGCCGCCCGAGATCGGACAGGTGGACGGACAGGTTGTTCAGCGACAGGGCGAGGTCGGGGGTGAACGCGTCGGGCCGGGCCTGCACCAGCACCCGGTAGAGACCGGCGGCTTCCTCGACCGCGCCCAGCGCCTCCTCCCACCGACCCAGGCCGGACAGGTGGACGGACAGGTTGTTCAGCGAGCCGGCGAGGTCGGGGGTGAACGCGTCGGGCCGGGCCTGCACCAGCACCCGGTAGAGACCGACGGCTTCCTCGACCGCGCCCAGCGCCTCCTCCCGCCGCCCGAGAGCGGACAGGTGGACGGACAGGTTGTTCAGCGAGCTGGCGAGGTCGGGGGTGAACGCGTCGGGCCGGGCCTGCACCAGGACCCGGTAGAGACCGGCGGCTTCTTCGACCGCGCCCAGCGCCTCCTCCCGCCGCCCGAGAGCGGACAGGTGGACGGACAGGGTGTTCAGCGACATGGCGAGGTCGGGGGTGAACGCGTCGGGCCGGGTCTGCGCCAGGACCCGGTAGAGACCGACGGCTTCCTCGACCGCGGCCAGCGCCTCCTCCCACCGACCCAGGCCGGACAGGTGGTTGGACAGGGTGTTCAGCGACATGGCGAGGTCGGGGGTGAACGCGTCGGGCCGGGTCTGCGCCAGGAACCGGTAGAGACCGACGGCTTCTTCGACCGCGGCCAGCGCCTCCTCCCGCCGCCCCAGGCCGGACAGGTGGTT
>NZ_CAUVXI010000257.1:1863-2292 GCF_963555845.1 Protofrankia sp. Cas8
TTCAGCGACATGGCGAGGTCGGGGGTGAACGCGTCGGGCCGGGTCTGCGCCAGCACCCGCCGGAGACCGGCGGCTTCCTCGACCGCGCCCAGCGCCTCCTCCCGCCGCCCCAGATCGGACAGGCGGTTGGACAGGTTGTTCAGCGACAGGGCGAGGTCGGGGGTGAACGCGTCGGGCCGGGCCTGCACCAGCACCCGGTAGAGACCGACGGCTTCCTCGACCGCGCCCAGCGCCTCCTCCCACCGACCCAGGCCGGACAGGTGGTTGGACAGGTTGTTCAGCGACAGGGCGAGGTCGGGGGTAAACGCGTCGGGCCGGGCCTGCACCAGCACCCGGTAGAGACCGACGGCTTCCTCGACCGCGCCCAGCGCCTCCTCCCGCCGCCCGAGAGCGGACAGGTGGTTGGACAGGTTGTTCAGCGAGCTGGCG
>NZ_CAUVXI010000257.1:2553-3280 GCF_963555845.1 Protofrankia sp. Cas8
GTGAGTGCCGCCACGGCCGCAGCAAGGTCAACAGATCGTGTCGGGAACGCGTCGATGACCGTGGTCAGGTCGTCGACCGTGAAACGACCGACCGTCCTGATGATCGGTTCGTGGGTGAGGAGCGCGGCGAGGAGCCCCGGCAGGTGACCCTGATGCGCGGCCGCCCGCGCCAGCACGATCAACCCCTGGTGCAGCTGGGGTACCGCTGCGGGCGCGAGCAGAACCGCGGCAAGATCTGGCTGTCCGGTGGGAGCGGCCGGGGCCAGGACCTGGCCGATGAGATGCTCAGCGATCCGGTCCGGTTGCAACGCCCCCCAGTAGCGGCCGTCGGGGGCGGGGTAGAGATGCCGCAGCCATTCCGCGAACGCCAACCGCTCGGAAGCCGGCTGGCCGTCCAGATCAGGAAGCCGCCCGATCGCGGCGACCGCGTCCGCCCGGTCCACCGCCCCACACAGCGCCGCTGCGCCAACCGCCTCCCGCAACAGCACATCCGGGTAGCGCGGGGCCAGGCCGCGCACGGTCGCGGTCGCCGTCCAGTAGCGCTGTTCATGGTCGAGGAGCACATCGGCGACGTCCCGGCCCGGGCCGGTCCCGGCAACCCGATGCGGTCCGGCTTGCAGCAGACCGGTCAGCGCCGTCATGTGCAACGTCAACGCCAGGCCGTACCGACCATCAGAAAGATCAGTTGGGGTGGGCAGGGTGGCGGCCAACGCCGGCCAGTCCGCCG
>NZ_CAUVXI010000257.1:3802-4618 GCF_963555845.1 Protofrankia sp. Cas8
CCAGACCTTCGACGCGGCCGGGTCGACGCACCAGCCGGCCAGGTCCTGCCGTTCACCGGTCCGGCCATAGAACCCCACGGCAGCCCGGGCCGGATGCAACAGCAGCGCCGGCGACGGCTCCCATTCCTCGATCGCGGGTGTGAACAGCCCGGCCAGCTCCACCGACTCCACCGCCAGCCGAACCGTCGACGCACCAGCCGCAGAATCCGGGATCGGCCGCAAGGACATGCACCGGGGTCGCGCGCAGCCGCCGTTCGGCGAACCGGCCCGTCCGCACGATCAGCACACCGATCAGCAGCCCGCCGGCGAACAGCCCCGCCCCCGACATCCCCGACCACGGCGAGGCTTCACCCGGCGGCGGCTCGGCCGGGAACTCACCGACGATCAGGTCGTAGCGGCGGGCACCCTCATCCACCCCCGGGTTCACATGCCCGGTGACATGCTCACGGACCCGCTCGTCACCGTCGCGCAGACTCCGCGGAAAGCCCTGCGCCTCCGCCGACACATCCCCGGCCTGCCCCGTCAACCGCCCCCACCGCACCGCCGGCAGCACGGGCGGCACCCACCCGCTCCCGCAGATCTCCACCAAGGCCGCGTCCACCGCCGCCGCCGGATCCGACCACACCAGCCTCGCGTCCCACCAGCGTTGCGACCCCGACAGCCGCACCGACACCGCGTCCAGCAGCCGGCCGTCGGCCTCGGCCACCACATGCGCGGCCGTCAGCACCAGCCGACCGGTGACCAGCAGCCCCGACCCCACCGACACCTCATCCGCCGACAACCGGGCCCGCACCGCGACCACCCGACCCGCCGGCA
>NZ_CAUVXI010000257.1:5026-7223 GCF_963555845.1 Protofrankia sp. Cas8
GTCGTCGCTCTGTGGTGCCATGAGCCCGTGGGTGAGTGTGCTGCTACGAGCGTGAACCTCAGAATCTGTGATGACAGGGCCTCCCTGGACGGTCTATGCGGTTCACGGATCAAGGAAATTTGGTGATCTTCTAGGGATATTTCCGCAACTGGCTAGCGCCGACCACCCCCTCTCCGGCCATGTGTGTCCAGGACATTCATCCGGACATCCCACCGGGTATTTCTGTCCTCGATTTGTCGCCGAATGGTTGCGTTTAGTAGCTGTCTGAGACGGGTGAAGCTCGCGAGGTGAAGGAGCGAGGCCATGTCCGACACGGTGCATCCCGGCTGGGACCCGACCAGGCTGCGACAGGCACGCGAAGCCGCCGGACTGACCCAGGAGGACGCCGCCGCGGAGTTGACAGCCCTCTCGGAGACGCGGGGTTTCATCCCCACGCTGCGGGCGACCGCGGAGATGATCCGCCGGCATGAACGGGGGCACGTGTCTACCCGGGCCGGCGGTACCGCCGGGCCTACACGCTGCGCTACGGCGCCTCTGCGGAACTCCTCGGTTTCCGCCGGATTCCGCCCGTGCCGGAAGACGCCGCCGACGGAATGAGCGCAGGGGCCGTAGCGTCCGGCGGGAACCCGGGTGACGCACTGCTGTCCACGGGACGGGCGGCCGAGGCTGTTCCCCATCTGCGGCGGGCGGTGGGCGAGGTCGAGGGCTTCCCCCGGGATCAGGTCCTCTACCTGACCCGTCTGGGTACGGCGCACGTCGACACCGGCGAGATCGACCAGGCCGTCGAACACGGACATCAGGCCATCGCATGCGCGGCCCCGCTCGATTCCGGTACCGCCCGTGCCAACATCCAGACTCTGTGCCGGCATGTCCAGGCCACCGGCCACCGCGCTGCCGCCGACCTCGCAGACCATGCCCGGAGTGCTCTTGTCACAGCGCAGGCGTAGCCGTTCGGGAAAGGACGAGGAGGAGCCTGCCGTGAGCCCCGCCACCCGGCGCCCGGCTTCCGACGACCACCCCCGGTGGACCACACCGTCCGGCGCCAGCACGTGGAAACGACTTGTCGGGCCGCATGGCGAGGCTGGCGAGCGGTTGTCATCCCGCCTGCCGCAGGTTACAGTTATTTCCGATACTGAGGAGGTGTGGTGGGTAGCTCGGGTGTGGTGGTCGGTGCCGAACGGATCGAGTCGATCCATGGCGATCGGGAGACAGTCACCGCGGCTCAGGCGGCCGTGGCTGCGGCCGTCGGTGCCGAGGTGGTCCTGAAACTTCCCGACGGTACCTACGTCCCCCTCCCGCCTGCGCTCACAAGGCTGGTCGCGGCCTCTCTCCGCGAGCTGGCAGCGGGCCATGCGGTTACCATGCTGCCGTCCGAGGCGTTGTTGAGCCCCGCGGAGGCCGGTGAGCTCCTGGGGTTGTCGCGGCCGTTCGTCAGCCGGTTGCTCGATGCCGGAGAGATCCCGTCCGAGCGACTCCCCGAGAGCAGGCACCGCAGGGTGCGCCTGTCGGACGTTCTCGCTTTCCAGCAACAACGCGAGTCCAGGCGTGCGGGCCGGCGGATCATCGCCGAGGCTGCTGACGCGGCCGGTATCCCGTACTGACCGCTACGATGCTCATGCCCATGACCCGGGTACTCGTCGATACGAACGTGCTCTTCCCGTTCTCCGTCATGGATCTCATGTTCGCGCTCACCGAGGACGGCATCCACAACATTCTGTGGACCGATGCGCTCCTGGACGAATGGGAACGGGTCATTGTGCGCTCGGGACGGCGCTCGGTATCCTCGGCGGCGGCGGTCACCGCGGCGGTACGGAAATTCTTCCCCGAGTCGGAGGTTGCGTTCTGCGACTTCGCCGATCTCATCGTCGGCATGCCGGGAAAAGATCCGGACGACCGCGTCCACATGGCAGCCGGGAGACAGCGCCAGGACGCCCCCGGCTTTCCATACAGTCTTACTCGCCGTCCGATGGTCAAGACCTTCTGTAGCCGTTGGTCCTATGATCAACAGATCATGGTGCGCTTCTGACTATTTTCGTTCTTGTTCGATTTGCTGAATCGCCTGCACCGCCATCCGCCGCACATACCCGTCGGTGTCGTGGGTGGCGCGGTCGTGCAGGAGCGGGAGGGTGGCCGGGTCGTCGCGCCAGCCGGTGGCGATCGCCTGCACCGCCGCCCGCCGCACAGCCCTGTGGGTGTC
>NZ_CAUVXI010000257.1:7590-8567 GCF_963555845.1 Protofrankia sp. Cas8
TGCACCGCCGCCACCCGCACATCCCCGTGGGTGTCGTGGGTGGCGCGGTCGCGCAGCCACGGGAGGGTGGCCGGGTCGTCGCGCCAGCCGGTGGCGATCGCCTGCACCGCCGCCCGCCGCACAGCCCAGTAGTCGTCGTGGGTGGCGCGGTCGTGCAGGAGCGGGAGGGTGGCCGGGTCGTCGCGCCAGCCGGTGGCGATCGCCTGCACCGCCACCTGCCGCACATCCCCGTGGGTGTCGTGGGTGGCGCGGTCGTGCAGGAGCGGGAGGGTGGCCGGGTCGTCGCGCCAGCCGTCGGCGATCGTCCACACTGCGACCTGCCGCACATCCCCGTGGGTGTCGTGGGTGGCGCGGTCGCGCAGCCACGGGAGGGTGGCCGGGTCGTCGCGCCAGCCGGTGGCGATCGCCTGCACCGCCGCCTGCCGCACATACCCGTGGGTGTCGTGGGTGGCGCGGTCGCGCAGCCACGGGAGGGTGGCCGGGTCGTCGCGCCAGCCGGTGGCGATCGCCTCCACCGCCACCCGCCGCACAGCCTCGTCGGTGTCGTGGGTGGCGCGGTCGTGCAGCCACGGGAGGGTGGCCGGGTCGTCGTGCCAGCCGGTGGCGATCGCCTGCACCGCCGCCTGCCGCACCTCCCTGTGGGTGTCGTGGGTGGCGCGGTCGTGCAGGATCGGGAGGGCGGCCGGGTCGTCGCGCCAGCCGTCGGCGATCGCCTGCACCGCCACCACCCGCACAGCCCTGTGGGTGTCGTGGGTGGCGCGGTCGTGCAGGAGCGGGAGGGTGGCCGGGTCGTCGCGCCAGCCGGTGGCGATCGTCCACACTGCGACCTGCCGCACATACCCGTCGGTGTCGTGGGTGGCGCGGTCGTGCAGGAGCGGGAGGGTGGCCGGGTCGTCGCGCCAGCCGGTGGCGATCGCCTGCACCGCCGCCACCCGCACATCCCCGTGGGTGGCGCGGTCGCGCAGCCACGGGAGGGT